>JABWCG010000002.1 GCA_013359225.1 Candidatus Buchananbacteria bacterium
AGGGTTTGGCTGTTCGCCAATTAAAGCGGCACGCGAGCTGGGTTCAGAACGTCGTGAGACAGTTCGGTCTCCTATCCACTGTGGGCGTTGAAATTTGAGAAGGCAGATCTCTAGTACGAGAGGACCGAGATCTACAGACCTCTAGTGTATCAGCTGTTCTACCAAGGGCACTGCTGAGTAGCTACGTCTGGTTTGGATAACCGCTGAAAGCATCTAAGTGGGAAGCCGTCTTCAAGATAAGATTTCATTAAGACTCCCGGTAGACGACCGGGTTAATAGGCAGCAGGTGTAAGTCTAGCAATAGATTGAGCCGAGCTGTACTAATTGTCAATTCTATTTAACCACAAGAACTGGGATTAAATAAAAATTTCCAGAAGAAGTCCCGTCGTTTACGAACGACTGGATGCTTCTGGTGGTTTTAGCGAAGGGGTAACACCTGTTCCCATCCCGAACACAGCAGTTAAGACCTTCAGCGCCGATGATACTCGCAAGGGAAAAGTAGGTCATCGCCAGTTATATCAGAAAACCTCGGATTTATTCCGAGGTTTTTTGTTTGACCAAAATATTGTTTTTTGCTACGATATCAATTACTTCTTCGTTGCGGCCTGCTTTCTTGCGCGGCCATATCCACCCCGCACGCGGGAGGGCCATACTAGCGGCCGTTAATAGATGACGACCATGGTTTGGCCCTTCCGCACCTCCACTTTTTTGCTCTTTATCAATACCTTTCCCGAGGAAGACCCCTTCCTCGTTTCCTTCCGCTCCAGGAAGAACCCCACCGGCCTATGAGAGCCCTCACCGCGCCCTTGCGCGCAAACCCCAATGCACCACTCTCATCGCCGGTGGTTTTTCTTATAGGGTAATTTATTGACATTGTTTTTTGTATGATATAGTATGATATTATATAAACTTATATGGATAAAACCCGCCTGACAATCACTTTAGATAAAGACATCCTCGAAAAACTGGATGAATATATTGATGGCGCTAGGATTCGTAATCGGTCGCACGCTATTGAGTATGTGTTAAGCAAATATTTTTCGCCGAAAGTTCGTAAGGCACTCATTTTGACTGGTGGTAAGGCTACTAGCTTGCCCAAAGGTATGATTGAAATCAATGCTCGTCCGGTGCTTGAACATACGGTTGAGAATCTTCGTCGCTATGGTGTTCGGGAAATTATTTTTTCCCTTGGCCACCAGGGGGAAAAAATCAGAAAGCATTTTGGTGACGGCTCGCGGTTTGGTATTAAAGCTACTTATTTAGAACAGGGTAAATTTCAGACCGGTACGGCCCAGCCGATTATGCAAGCCAAAACAGAGTTAGGCAATTCACCGTTTATGGTAATTTATGGTGATGTCATCGCTCAGCTTGATTTGGATGACATGATGGATTTTCACTTGTCTCATAATGGTCCAGTCACTATTGCGTTGACAGCGGTTAATCGTTCCAGCGATTGGGGGGTGGTGCGTATTCAGGGTTCGCGGGTCTATTCATTTTTGGAAAAGCCGGATAATCGACGTGATCTGTCAAACATCATTAACGCAGGAGTTTATATTTTTGACCCAGAAATTTTTGATTATCTTAAAGACGCTACCAGACTGGAAAAAGATGTCTTTCCAAAATTAGTTGAAGAACGTAAACTTTTTGGCTATATTTTTGCGGGGGACTGGTTTGACGTTGGTAACAGTGAAAGTTATAATCGGGCAATTAAAGAATGGAAAAATTGATATTGAACGTTTGATTTAGGTTCCGACTAGGAGTGGAGCGGAGTCTGAACGGAACGTTCAAAACTGAATAAAAGAAAAACTCAATAGGAGTGGCAGGCATGAAAGTGCTTGGAAGTGTAACGGGTATTCTTGGTATCGTTTTCGATATCGACAACACGGTGTATTATCGAACCGATGAGTATTTGGCTGCAGGCAGCCATAACGAAGTTGTGGAAGTCGCTAAGATTCTCGGTGTTGAACCGGCGGAAGCTCAGCGACGTATCGCGGCTAAGCGTCAGGAAATCGCTACTCAACAAAACCGCAAGGTCGCGTTGACGGAAGGTGTCTTGGCACTTGGTGTTACTCGCCGGCAGTGGGATGTTTTGCGCTGCACAGCGTGGAACCCCGAAAAATGGATTCAACCGGATTCAGAAATGTCGGAACTGATGCGGCGCCTGGCAGACAGATTTACCGTCTGTTTTGGCACCAATTCGCCGTCGGAAATCGGCGAACGCATTATTGAACTGATTGGTATTAGGTCAACAGTGCCCAAGGTTCTGGTTTTCGGACCAGATAACATTGGACACTCCAAGCCTGATCCGCAGTTTTTTTCGTTGATCGCGCAAGTAGCGGGTCTGGATCCTGCTACTTGCCTTTCGATTGGCGATCGCGAATTTTCCGAAGGGCCGCCCGCACTAGAGGCTGGTTACGCTGGTGCAATAATTGTTCCTGGCAGCAGGGACGAAACACTTCAGGTTGGTGAAATGTTGCTTAGCAGGACGCTTAGCGCACAAACGCATATGGAGGGAGGTGTTAGCAGATGAAACAACAACCCACGTTTCAGGATTTAATCGCCGGCCATGTTCGGCCCGGTGCAGTGTCGATTATCGGTATTACGGGTCAGGCAGGCGCTGGCAAGAGCAACCATATTGCGCCGTTGGCGAAAGCGCAAATCGAAAGCGTTGGCTACCCCGCTGAGATCCTTGGACTTGACGTCTTCTTCAAACTTTCCAGCCGGGCTCGTAAGGCTTGGCTGAATGAGGATGGTGTTGACCCCGAAGAACTCACGCGGCGCGCGGACCAAATGACCTGGTGGGATTTTGATCGGGCACAGTCGGCGCTCAACGACCTGTTGGCACATAAACCCCTTCATTTAGAGGGCGTCTACAATCGTGCTGACGGCGGCGAGTTGACCGGCGAAGTTCATATCGTGCCGCCAAAAGAAGGTATGGCCATTCTCTTTGATGGAGTTGCTATCTGCCATCTCCAGGGGATGTGTGAGATTGCCTATGTTCATACCCCGGCCAGCGTTCGGCTTGAACGTTTGCGTGCTCGCGATCGTCACCGTCAAGGTGCGGAAGTGCTTGAACGCTTTCGTTTAACCCAGGCGTTTGAAGTCCCGTACTTTCACAGCCATTGGCACCACTTGAGCTGCTGGCTCGACAATTCGCGCCAGGATCCGCTGGTCTTGTCGTCACTTGACCAGACGTTTGCCCTGTCCGAAGACGGGCTACCTGGACAGATCATTGCATTTGATGAAAAAGCCGGCTAACAAGCCGACTCGTTCATCACCGGCGATTCATTTACAATGTAAACTGAATCGCTTTTTATTTTTATAAAGTATGTATTACCGCAGGATTGATATCTGACAGCGCATCAACGGTTGTATCGGCAGCATTAAGGGCTCCCGGTGGAGTATAGGGATGATTGATGCCAATACATTTCATTCCCGCATTTTTAGCAGAACCAACACCATCTTTAGAATCTTCAATTACAACACATTCAGCCGGTGTGACGCCCAATTTTTGCGCGGCCAGCAAATAAATTTCCGGGTCAGGCTTGAGGTTAGTGATTTGATCAATTGATAAAATCACTTCAAAATATTCTTTAATCCCAAGCCAACGCATCATACTTTCAATCATTCGTGATTCGTTCTGAGAGGCTAGTGCCAGCTTAAATCCCTGGCCTTTGAGCAGCTCAAGCAGTTTTTTGCCGCCGGGCATTGCCTTGACGTATTTGTCAGGATCAGTGTTAAATGCTTCTCGTTTGTTTTGGGTTAATTTTTTTACGTCGATTTTTTCTTGTTGTTCGGGAGTCAATATGTCATTCCAGAAATCTTTTGATTTGCGCCCGGCTTTATATTTAAAATCTTCATCTTTCAGGAAGATGCCATAATCCTGTCCAAGAATTTTTTGATAAAACTTAAAGGTTTCTTTCTCGGTTTCAATTAAAACCCCGTCCAAATCAAATAGTATTGCTTTAATCATATAGTCTATAGTATCAGTAATTTAATTATTAGACAATAATAAAATTTTTTGACATAAAATTTATATAATTTTAGCTAATTTTAGCTAAATTATGTATTTATCCACAATTTTGTCAGAAAAAAATTGACAAGATTTAAAATTCGTTATACTATGGCTATTATCTCTATGGTTGAAAAAACCCTCCAAAATTTGGGTCTGGAAGACAAGGAAATTAAAGTATACCTGGCTTGTTTAAAGTTGGGCCCTTCGCCAGTGCGTAAAATTGCCGAAAACGCTGGCATTAATCGTCAAACTGTCTATGATATTTTAAAGGGGTTGATCGGTACCGGCTTGATTAGTTATTACCATAAAGATAAGCGTCAGTATTTTATTGCCGAGGACCCATCGCGACTTAAAGATGTTTTACGTCAACGCCGGGACTTGTTGGAGAAAACTGAAACAGAAATGAGTGAGATTATTCCACAGCTTAAATCAATTTATAACAATGCGGCCGTTAAGCCGGTTGCTAAATTTTATGAAGGGTATGCCGGCATCGAATTAGTTTTGAAAGACGTTATCAAGAGTTGCCGGGACGGATCCGAAAAATCATACTATGTGTATTCGGCTGCAAGCATTAAAAGATATTTATATAATGTCTACCCTAATTTTTCCAAGGATCGAATTGATTCTGGCATTGGGGTTAAAGTAATTTCAATCGGTCCCGGCGGAGAAACCCGGGGACTTGATGAGCGCAAGTGGCTGACAAAAAAAGACAGTGCACCGACCTATATTTTAATTTATGCCGGCAAGCTAGGGATGATTTCGGTTGATGCTAACGAGAAGCCAATTGGTGTTATTATCGAAGATAAAAATATTTATCAGACTCAAAAAATGATTTTTGAGTTTGTCTGGGAGAATCTATAATATGTGTGGTATTGTCGGATATGTTGGGACTAAGGCGGCTTCGCCGATCTTGCTTGATGGCCTAAAACGTTTGGAATATCGAGGCTATGACAGTGCCGGTATTGCGGTTTGGGATGGTCATAAAATTAATGTTTTAAAAACTCGGGGTCGAGTCAAAGAATTATTTGATGCCGTTTCTGCAAACCCTTTAAGCGGCACGGTCGGCATCGCTCATACGAGGTGGGCCACTCATGGTGAGCCAAATGAAGTGAATGCTCATCCGCACGGGGATAATGATGGCAATGTTTTTTTAGTGCATAATGGTATCATTGAAAATTATAAAACGCTGAAAAATGAGCTGGAAAAAGAAGGCCATATTTTTAAATCAGAAACCGATACAGAAGTATTGGCGCATCTTATTGGCAAATTATTGAAAAGTAGCAAGAGCTTAGAGGAAGCAGTCAAAAAATCGTTGCACCTGGTTAAAGGGGCATATGCGATTGCAGTGATGGCTAATAGTGAGCCGGGTACTTTGGTGGCTGCTAGACTGAGTAGCCCGTTACGCATTGGTATTGGTGCTGATCAATTAATTATCGCGTCCGATCCATCAGCGATTTTAAGTTATACTCATCAGGTTATCACTCTGGGAGATAAAGAGGTGGCTGTGATCAAAGATGGCGAATATGTTATTTCTAGTCTGGATGGCCAACAGCCGATTGATAAAGAGGTGGAAAAAATTGAATGGGACATGGAACAGGCAGAAAAAGGCGGCTTTGATCATTTTATGTTAAAGGAAATTATGGAACAACCCGAAACGGTGCGTAATAGTTTGCGTGGCCGAATTATTGTTGAGGAGGGCCGGTCAAAATTAGGTGGGCTTGAGTCGGTTGAACATCGTTTGCGTCAAATTAAACGTTTGACCATCGTGGCCTGTGGTACAGCGTCTTATGCCGGCTTGATCGGAGAATATATGCTTGAAGAATATGCCGGCATTCCAACGGAAGTCTCGGTAGCGTCAGAATTTAGGTATCGTAAGCCAATTTTAGACCCAGAACAGGATGCGGTGCTGGTGTTGAGTCAGTCGGGAGAAACTGCCGACACTTTGGCGGCCGTTAAAGAAGCCAAAGAAAAAGGTGTTTTAACGCTTGGTATTGTTAATGTGATTGGTAGTACTATTGCTCAGGAGACTGACGCCGGCGTCTATAATCACGCCGGACCGGAGATTGGCGTTGCATCTACAAAAGTATTTGTTTCTCAGGTTACAGTGTTAGCTTTGCTAACATTAATGCTCGGTCGTCAGCGGCAGATGTCGATCGTGACAGGTAAACGCATTGCCGAAGAGCTGCTTACTATTCCAAAATATATTGAAGAGGTTTTACAGACTAATGAACGAATTAAAGGTGTGGCTCAAAAGTATGCGAAGTTTAAAAACTTTTTTTATCTGGGACGAAAATATAACTATCCAATTGCTCTTGAAGGAGCATTAAAGTTGAAAGAGATTTCTTACATTCATGCTGAAGGGGGATCTTCCGGTGAATTGAAGCACGGCCCGATTGCCATGATTGATCCGGAATTTCCGACGGTTTTTGTTACTCCCAAAGACAGTGTCTATGAAAAAAACCTTTCTAACTTGCAGGAAGTTAAGGCGCGGCAGGGAAAGATTATTGCTGTGGCCACCGTTGGTGACGAGGAGGTCGCTAAAGTCGCTGATGAGGTTTTTTACATTCCAAAGACTTTAGAAATGTTAACGCCCCTGTTAGCCGTCGTGCCGCTGCAGCTTTTTGCCTATCATGTTGCGGTTGCCTGTGGTCGCGATGTTGATAAGCCGCGTAACTTAGCTAAAAGCGTAACCGTTGAATAATATGGCAATAAAAATCCGTTTACTTAAATCTAGCGACCTGAAACCCGAAAGTGGTTTTTGGAAAACTTTAGCTCACCTTGCTCCGGGCAAAAAGGTTAGCTATCGTCAAGCAGTTCAAGCTTATCGCCGAGCCAAAAAGCAAGGCAGCTATATTTTTGTTGCTATTGAGCCTGTTACTAATCAAATTGTTGGTACGGTTACGCTGTTGGTTGAGCAAAAGTTTATTCGCAATCTGGCTTTGGCCGGTCATATTGAAGACGTGGTTACTCGCAAAGGTTTTGAAGGTCAAGGTGTGGCCAGCCAATTAATCAAAGCAGCCTTAAAAAAAGCTAAGGTTTTGGGTTGCTATAAAGTGATTCTGGACTGTCGTAAAGAGCTAGTTAGTTTTTATCGTCGATTTGGGTTTAAAGCGGCTGAGGTGGAAATGAAGATTTATTTTAAAAAATAGATTTAAGGAAACTTAATTATTATAAATTATGAAAGCACTCGTTAAAAAGCGACCCACTAATCCGCCTGCCTGGTATGTCGGTTTAGATTATATTGATAAACCTGAGCCATCAGTTACCCCCGAACGTCCGGTAAAGGTGCAAATTATTTCAACCGGTATTTGTGGAACTGACGTTGGTATTTATCAGGGCAAGGATTCATTAGCTCAAAGTATGGCTAAAAACAAAGATGAGGAGACTATTTTGGGCCATGAGTTTTGTGGTCGAATTTCTGAGATTCATGATTCTGCTAAAACGGAAGTGGCCAGCTTACTGCTACGTAAAAAATTATTGAATAAAAAATTAGCTGATTATGTCGAAGGTAAAACTGCTAAGCAACTGGCCTCCGGTGCTGATTTTGTAGAGTTTTTGAATAAGAATTTTTATGTTAGCGCCGAAATGCATTTTACCTGTCTTGAGTGTTTGCAGTGTCGGACCGGACATCAGCACGTTTGTAAAAAGACAATCGGCAAGGGCATTCATGAAGACGGCGCGTATACTGATTTTATGGTTGTGCCGGCAAACCGACTGGTATTATTTGAGGTAGGGGAAGTGCCGCCGGAAATTATTAGTTTTATGGATGCGATTGGTAATGGCGTTCATACTTGTCAGTCGGCCGACCTTGTTGGACGAACGATTTTGATTACCGGCGCGGGCTTACAGGGGCTGATGAGCTGCGCTATTGCTAAACAACTTGGAGCGGGAAAAATTTTTATCACCGATGTCATACCCGACAAAGCGAGTCTCGACAAGCTTGGCATTGCCAAAAAAATTGGGGCGGACTTTACTTTTAATGTGGGTAAACCCGAAGGTCTGGCCGCATTGCGCGAAACGATTGCCAAAGAAACCGATAATACCGGTGTTGATATTGTTTTTGAAATGGCCGGTCATTACAGCGCTTATAATGTGATTTTTGATAGTGTTCGCATGGGAGGCACTATTTTAATGTTAGGGTTGCCAGCTGGAAAATTAGAGCTTGATTTTTCCAATCAGGTTATTTTTAAGGGGCTGACGATTAAAGGTATTTATGGTCGCCGGGTGTTTGATACCTGGGATTTGATGCGTTATTTGTTGGCTAATGGTTTGACGGAAACTATTTTACGAAGCGGTGTTATTACCCATCAACTGCCGTTGGCAGAGTACGATCAGGGTTTTCAAGCCTTGATCAATGGTCAAGCGATTAAAGTGCTATTAAAGCCAGGAATATAAAAACATATGTATACACATAAACTAATTGAGAGCATTAATAATGAATTGCAAAATTTATTGGATCAGGGCAAGTTAAAAACGGAACGGATTTTAACCAGTGCTCAGGGTCCTGAGGTGGAAATCAACGGTAAGAAGGTTTTGATGTTTGCTTCCAATAATTATCTTGGACTAGGTAATCATAAAGCGATCGTCAGAGCGGCTAAGGATGGATTAAAGGAGTATGGTTTTGGATTATCGTCAGTCCGGTTTATTTGTGGCACTCAGGATTGGCACCGGGAATTGGAAAAAAAGCTGGCTGAATTTTTAGGTTGTGACGATGCCATTTTGTATTCCACTTGTTTTATGGCTAACCTAGGATTTTTTGCCAGCATTATCAATGAACCTTTCGGCGCAGCAGAATATCAAGATGTGATTTATAGCGATGAATTGAATCACGCGAGTATTATTGACGCTTTCAAATTGATAAAAAAAGGATCAGTGGAAAAACGGATTTATCCGCATGCTAATATGGTGGCGTTGGAAAAAATGTTACAGGAAGATGCCGATAAAAATTTCCGGTTTAAGATTATCGCCACCGACGGCGTGTTTAGTATGGAAGGCGATACAGCGCCTTTGTCCGAGTTAGTGGCTTTAGCGGAAAAATATCAAGCGCTGTTGTTTGTTGATGACGCTCATGGTGTTGGCGTTTTGGGAGAAGCTGGCGCTGGCACACCGCAAGCGTTGGGTGTTCATGGCAAAGTTGATGTTTTGAGCGGAACATTCGGTAAGGCATTGGGTGGTGCAGTCGGCGGGTATATTGCCGGCAAGAAAGAGATTATTGATTTACTGCGGCAAAAATCCCGAACATACATGTTTTCTAATTCAGTACCGCCACTAGTGGTTAAAGCCTCAATTAAGGCTTTGGAGCTGCTTGAACAAAATAAAAAGTTGCCGACAAAGGTCCAAAAAAATACCAAATATTTTCGAAGTAAAATAAAAAAATTAGGATTTAAAACATTGCCGGGTTCACATCCGATTGTGCCGGTCATGCTGGGCGAAGCAGCTGTGGCTCAGGCAATGAGTAAGCGATTACTTGAGGAGGGGTTGTATGTTGTTGGTTTGTGGTTTCCGGTTGTTCCTGAAGGCACGGCGCGGCTGCGGTTTCAGGTTTCGGCAGCACACACCAAACAGCATCTGGACGCCGCATTAGCAATTTTGGAGAAGGTTGGTAAAGAAATGAATATTATTTAAACGTATGGAAACAAAAGAATTCAAACAATTTATTATTCAAGTTTCGGCTGAAGCAGGGGAATACTTACGCAATCATTTTTATACCTTTAAAAATGTAATTGAACACGATGCTGGTAATCTAGTTACTAACATTGATCTTGAATTGGCGGAAATTATCAGAACACGTATCTTAAAGAGTTATCCGGATCACCAGGTGATTGTTGAGGGTGATGCAGCCGAACCATCCGCTGAGTACGTGTGGCTGGTTGATCCGCTGGAAGGTAGTTCACATTTTTCTCGAAATATTCCGATCTATACGGTTAATATCGCTCTGCAACATCGGGGCAAGACAATTATGGGCGCGGTAAATCATCCGCAGACCCATCAGCTATTTTTTGCGCTTCGGGGTGAAGGAGCATATTTAAATGGCATTAAAATTAATGTCTCTAGCCAGCAAGACGCTGCCTTGGCATATGTATTTGTGGAATTACCGGAAAAAAAGTTTAACCAAAATCCTGACTTTGAAAAAAGTATGAAGCAGGTTACTAACTTGGTTAAGCACTGCCGGCAGGTTGAAACATTTCGGATTGGCTCGTTTGGGCAGTGCTTAGTTGCCAGCGGTTCCTTTGATGCCTATGTTGATTTGTCTTCAACCAGTCAATCGCTAAGCCAGGCTGCCGCGCAGTTGATTTTAAAAGAAGCCGGCGGTGAACTGATTGATTTAGGTACAAACGGCAAAGGGTTTGTGCAGGTGATGGCTACAAATGCCAACCTTACTAATAATTTACAAAAGATCATTAATGAATAAATTTCAAGTTATTGTTTTGGCTGGCGGCTTGGGTAAGCGCATGAATAGCCATGATATTCCGAAAGCATTGGTGCCGCTACATGGCCGACCAATGATTAGCTACCTTTTGGACGCGATCAAAGAGGCGGATGTTTGCGCCCGCCCGCTGATTGTCGTCGGTAAGTTAGCTGACAAAGTCAAATCAGCCTTAGGCCCGGACTATGATTATGCATTCCAGGCCGAACAGTTGGGAACCGGTCACGCCGTGATGGTAAGCCGTGAACAGTTGCAGGGCAGTGCGGAAAATATTTTGGTTTTGTATTGTGATCACCCACTGGTGAGCCCTCAAACAATCAAAAATATTTTAGATACTCATGTTCGCGAACAGGAAGTGTTGACTATGGCTACCACGGTGGTTCCCGACTTTGAGGGATGGCGCTTGCCGTTTTATGATTTTGGCCGAGTGGTACGTTCGGACAGTGGTAAAATTATTGGTATTGTTGAAAAAAAGGATGCCGCTCCCGAGCAGCTTCAGATTAAGGAAGTAAATCCAAGCTATTTTTGTTTTAAGGCTGATTGGCTGTGGACTAATTTAGATCTCGTGCGAAACCATAATACCCAGCAAGAGTATTACCTGACTGACTTAGTTGACATCGCCTTTGGCCAAAATCATCAGATTGCTTCGGTTCAGATTGAGCCAAAAGAAGCTATGGGGATTAATAGTCAAGAACAGCTTGATTTAATTTCAAAATTATTGTAGGATAGGTCAATCTTTTAAGATAAATCAGCGTGCATAATCTGTGTTATACATGCTGATGTACCTTGAATTTTTAACGATTTTTGCAAGCTATGACGCAGGAAGGGTCGCGCCATGAGAAAGCTGAGTCTGGTGGTTTTGTTTGGCGGTTACGACCGCTGGGTACGTTTTGGCCCGACTCGATTGCTGGAGGCGTCGATGTCTGGCATTTTTGCTGAGGTAGTGGCTGTCATCAATCCGCCGTATGCGGGTTATGAAGCTATGATCCGGCAAACTCTGACGACTCGGTCTCGGCCAATGGCCAGCCGAATTGTCTTTTCACCTGAGAACAACATGCCGTTGGCACGCAATTTGGGTGTCAGCGCCGCAACCGGTGACGATATCATGATTTGGGATGACGACGACAGTGTTCATCCGACCAATCTACGAGTAGCGTATCGTCGGTATGTGGAGTCTGATGCGAGTGTGATGGAAGTCGTTTTGACGCACTCGGACGAAAGTTCGTTTCACCCGCAGGACGAAAACATGATGCCGCAAATGTCAGTTGCGCCTGACCTGATTGTGTTGGGTATGGTGCATACACCATTTTTCGTCAGACGTGACACGGTGTGTCGGGTAGCGTTTCCCGTTCACATGGCATTGCGTGGTGAATGGGTTGACTGGAGCACCAGGCTGTGGCGCGCCGGCATCCCGACATTTTGTTATACCGGCTTGCCGGTGGCGCGCGAAGGTGATCGTGATCGCGCTTCTGGTGCGACAGCGTCAGCCGGTGTTAACGGTAGCTCACTGAAGCACGTTTTTTCTTCAATGATGTTTCTGGCATACGCCTATGAATTTGAGCCAGACAGCTTTGAGGGAAAAATTCTTTTCCGTCGATATGTTGAACGTTATTGTCCTGATTGTGGACCTGATGTGTGGTGTGATTTGCTGGCATTGGGTCGGCAGTTGCGGCACACGTCATATGTGTTGCCTGGATATATGATTTTTCCCGGCGCATACCGCCATGCTGCCGAAGAAGCTTATGCTCATTGCCGGAGGGAACTGGCACTGGAAAGGGACGCTGCCTATCCGCTTGTCTACAACATTGCGCCATTTGGCGCGTTTAATCCGGAGCATCGTCAGGTGCTCGAAGCCGTTTTACAAACCGTGTGAGGTTTGAGTATAATGAAGGGACAGGGATGTCCCTATTTTTTTTAGAAAAATCAACAATATCATGAAATATACTTTTTTGATCCCAGTTCACGCCGCTAGAGTTTCCCGCGATGGGTATCGCCGCGGCGATGTTATGTATGATCATCCTACGCCGATTGACCAGGATGGGCCGCTGAATCGAACGCTTGAGTCTTTGCAATGTTTGGATCATGAAGATTTCAACGTTGTATTGTTGCTGTCGGCAGTAGCACCGGAGATTGCCGAAGACTCGGAAGCGTGGATTAAAGAAGTGGTTAGTCGTGCTCGTTATCGCCCTAAACAGCTGTATCTTTTTTCCCATTCCCATTTGGCAAAGTTAGCGGCGCTAATAGGTCCGGATGTAAAACAATTCTCCTCATTACTTGATTTAGGAGGGTATCCCCAGGAACGCAATATCGGCCTGCTGACGGGCATTCTTTTGAATACTGATGTGGTAATTTGGTTGGACGATGACGAACTGGTTCGGGATAAGGATTTCTTACAGAAGCTTGATGAGGGGTTTGCCCAGACGATTGAAAGTCAGCCGGTGCGGTTGATTACGGGTGCTTGTCCAGAGGGTGAAGCCGGCAGTCCGATTCGAGTTAGGCCAATGAAGCCGTGGATGAGATATTGGGATAAAATTCATTATCAAAACGAAACTTTCAAAATTGTTTTTATGAGTGAGCCTCGCTGGAAGAAGACGCCATTGTCTCATGGCGGCCTGTCGGCAATTCATCGGGAAGTTTTTTCAATAGTGCCCTACGACCCATATGCTTTGCGTGGTGAGGATATGGATTATAATTTGAACGCCAGAATGTTTGGTTTTTTGTTTGTCGCCGATAATAAATTGGAGATTAGACATTTACCGCCGCCGCGGATTCACCCGAAGTGGTTAGGATTTCGTCAAGACATGTTGCGGTTTCTCTGGGAAATTAATAAGATCAAACATCAGGAGAAGGTTGTTGGCATGAGAAAAATTACCGCCAGTGAGTTTGAGCCATATCCAGGACGATTTTTGCGTGATGATATTTATTGGTTAATTGTTCAGTCGCAATTGGTAATGGCCGGAGAGTATTTGCTGCGGGGAAAAATTTTTGATGCAACGATGGCGCTGTATAATATCTATCTTTCGCGGTTTCATAAGCCGCTGTCTCAAAACGCCTTCGTAGAATACTGCGCTTTGCAAAAAGTATGGGTAGCGTTAACTGATCGGGTCGCGAAAATAGCTGGACGCCGCGATGAATTATTCTACACATTTAAATAGTATGCGCTATATTGCCGACCTTCATCTTCATTCAAAGTATTCCCGGGCTTGTTCCAAAGATTTGGACTTGGAGCATAATGAAATCTGGGCCAAGAAAAAGGGGATTGGCATTGTTGGTACTGGCGACTTTACTCACCCGGTGTGGTTTAGAGAACTCAAGGAAAAATTAATTGAAGAAAAGCCAGGATTATTTAAAGTAAGGGGTACTGACGGCAAAGTGCTTTTTATGTTGACGACGGAAATTAGCTGCATTTATTCGCAGGGTGGCAAAGTGCGGCGGATTCATCTTTGTTTATTTGCCCCCGATTTAGCGAGCGTGGGTAAAATTAATCAGGCGCTTATTGCTCGAGGGGTTAATTTAAAATCGGATGGCCGTCCCATTATGGGACTTCATGCAGATGAAGTTGTTAAAATTGTTTTGGAGGCTAATCCCGAAAATATGGTGATCCCGGCGCATGCCTGGACGCCTTGGTTTTCGGTTTTCGGATCGAACTCCGGCTTTGACAGTTTGGCAGAGTGTTTCGGCGAAATGACTAAACACATTCATTCAATTGAAACCGGTTTGAGTTCCGATCCGCTGATGAATTGGCGGCTTTCGGCCTTGGATAATATCACCTTGATTTCTAATTCAGATGCTCATTCACCGGCTAATTTAGGACGCGAGGCTAACGTTTTTGAGATAGACCCCGACCAATTAAGTTATTTTGAAATTAAAAAAATTATTGAACAAAAAGATAAAAGTCGTTTTTTATATACCATTGAATTTTTTCCCGAAGAAGGAAAGTATCATCATGACGGTCATCGCGCCTGTGGTGTTAATTTCGCTCCGGCCGAAAGTAAAAAACACGGTGGGTTATGTCCAAAATGCAAAAAGCCACTCACTATCGGCGTGTTGAATCGGGTGGATGCTTTAGCTGATCGTGAAGTGGGCCAGGCGTCCGACGTTATTCCTTTTAAAAGCATTGTGCCGCTACCCGAAATAATTGCCGAAGTGCTTGGCGTTGGTAAAACATCAAAGAAAGTCTCGGTGATGTATGAGGAGTTGGTGGGTAAATTCAGTGAATTTGAGATTTTATTAGATCTTGATTATCCAACTTTAGCTACCATAGCCGTACCGGAATTGGTTGTAGCGATTAAAAATGTTCGTGAACAGAAAGTTGAACCAGTCGCCGGGTATGATGGTGAGTATGGAATTATTAAGACGTTAAAGCCTGGTCAGGTTAATAAACCGTTGCAGAAAGCTTTATTTTAATTTTAGACAAAACAAAAACCCCTGTTATCTTTTGGCAGGGATTTTTGTGCATGAAATCTATTATCGGCGACGTTTAGCAGCCTTTCTTTTAGCTGGTCGCTTTTTTGCTACCTTTTTAGCAGCCTTTCTTTTAGCTGGTCGCTTTTTTGCTACCTTTTTAGCTGCTGGTCTTTTCTTTGCAGCTTTTCTTTTTCGTGCTGGCATTATACTTTCACCTCCTTTCATCTCCATGGTGGAGTAAACTTTTTTGAAAAAAGTTTATTTTTTGTTTTTACTTTTAAAAAAATTTATTTTTAAAAGCTAATTTAATTATAAAGCTTTTTTTTATGATTAACAATCTTTTTTTTGTCAAACTGTGGATAACTTTAATTTTTAAAATTTTTTTGTTTCTTATTTTTTAAAAAATAAAAATACTTTTTCAAAAGTATTTTGTTATTCATTAATTTTTTTTAAAAAAATAATGTCCCGTGTGGACCCGAGCGGATTCGAACCGCTGACCTCCTGCTTGCAAAGCAGGCATTCTAACCAGCTGAACTACGGGCCCACACGAGACACTATCAAGATGCTTTGTGAGTTGAATTTATCCAGGGATGATCAAATTGGCAAAACCTTTCAAGACGCCTTCAATTAAGTTTGTCATAATCAGAAAGCCAACAATTGAGGCCGCCATTCCGATCAGTTTGTAGGCAAGACGGCTACCACCTTCAGTTCCCAAATACTTTTCGGCGCTCGGAATACCGCCAATATTCTGATAAATCCAGTCAGCCTTTATGGTTATGGCAGCTCCGGCAGCCACCACAATTAATCCGAGAATAATTTGACCAATCATATATTTGTCTTGGCAATTAATTTTTATTTTTTGGTGGGTTCGAGAGGATTCGAACCTCTGACCTTCTCGGTGTAAACGAGACGCTCTAACCAGCTGAGCTACGAACCCAAAATGCGGACGAGAGGATTTGAACCTCCACGAGCTTGCGCTCACAGGCCCCTCAAGCCTGCGTGTCTACCAGTTCCACCACGTCCGCACAACAATTGAAGCGAAATAATTATTTCGCTTCAACTTTTTTTTCTTTCAGTCGTTTTTTGCTGGTTCGCAGGTAGTAGAGTTTTGACTGGCGAACTTTAGCTTGTTTCACCGGTTCAATTTTAATAACGTTTGGTGAGTGAATGGGAAATATTTTTTCCACCCCAACCCCTTCAGAAATTTTTCGAACGGTGATTGTGGCACCCGTCTGCTTGCCGTGCTTATGGGCCAAGATGATTCCTTCAAAGACCTGAATCCTTTTCTTTTCACCTTTTGGTCCTTGTTCGCTGATTTGTTGATGAACTTTTACGGTCATGCCAGGTTTAAGATCCGGTAAAGCTTGTCGGGCAACTTCTTTCTTTTTGTGTTCGACAGCGTCAGCCGCTTGTTTTTTATCTGCCATATAGTTGTCTTAAAATGATATGTGGTTAAAAATTAATACCCCTCAACTATAATCTAAATCGTTCCAAAAGTCAAGAGGTATATTTTAAATATTTTCGTTTATTATCTTAATAACCTGATTAATTGTTTCGGTCAATTTATGTGCCTTGTTGATGATGATGTAATCATACTTTTTTGCCAAAATAAGCTCTTTGCGGGCATTTTGCAGTCTGATCTTGAGGATAGCTTCCGGCATTTTTTCCCGGTGTTTAATACGTTTAGCGAGCTCATCAATATTTTCGGTTTTTAAGAAAATTAAGACGGTTTTGGCTGGCATTTTCTGCTTAATTTGTAGCGCCCCCTGAACGTCAATGTTCATCAAAAGGCTATTTTTTTTCAGCTCCTGAGCTACTACTTGAGCGTCCGTACCGTAGAAGTTATTATGTACCACGGCCCATTCTAAAAAATCACCCGCCGCAACTTTGGTGCGAAACTCTTCCTCGGAAACGTGGATAATGGTTTTGTCTTCTTTCTTCCCCAGCCGTTTCGTGCGCGTAGTATAAGTGACAGTTGTTTTTAAAAAGGGTAGTCTTTTTAAAACTCCCTTGGCAACGCTCGTTTTGCCGACACCACTTGGTCCGGAGATAATGAATACTTTATTTGTTTTTTTGTTCATGAAGAAAAGCGGTTAGTTTTTCAGGTAGCGGGGAATTAAATTCTACCCAATGGTTATCAAAATCATTGAATCCGATTTGGGCCGAATGCAAGAAGATCCTGCCAGGGTTAATAACTTTAACCTTATGTTGGAAGAAATGCAGAAAGTTTTTCTTTGGCTTGTAAATTTGGTCGCCAATAATTGGGTGGCCAATAGCAGATAAGTGTGCTCTGATTTGGTGGGTCCGGCCGGTTAGAATTTGGACTTCAAGTAACGTATAATCTTTAATATATTCTAATACTTTGTATTTAGTTTTGGCAACTTTGTCTTTGCTGTTAAATTTTTCGGTGCCACGCCGAGGATGGGCTACAAATTGGCCATCTTTATTTCGTCCAATCGGTAAATTGATTTCACCTTCGGGCTGAGTCGGATGCCCATAGACCAGTGCGTAGTAAATTTTTTTAACCTGGCGTTGCTTAAATTGTTCTTTTAGATGGTAAAACGTTTGATCATTTTTGGCGATAACGATTACACCA
Organism: Candidatus Buchananbacteria bacterium; assembly: GCA_013359225.1. Lineage (NCBI taxonomy): Bacteria > Candidatus Buchananiibacteriota > Candidatus Buchananbacteria bacterium. Next base: position 17,446 of record JABWCG010000002.1, read on the forward strand.
GAAACATCTTTATCAAGCCGATGAATAATACCACCGCGGTATTTGTATTCTCCGACGGTCTCGATTTCCGGATATTTTTGATGCACCCATTCAACAAGAGTGCCGGGTTCATTAAGGTCGGTCGGGTGAACCAAAAGACCATCTGGCTTGTCTAGTACCAAAAAATTGTTATCTTCAAAAATTATTTTCGGTTCCAGGGTAGTGGCTGACTGTTGGGTAACGGATGTCTCGGCTTTGGTTTCCGCATCGGGCAGTACGGTGATTTCATCATTAACTTTTAGGAATTGGTGGACCTTGGCTGGTTTGTTGTTAATTAAAACCAAACCCTGCTTGATCATTTTTTTTATTCTTGATCGAGAATCCTCGTGCAGTTTTTCGGTTAAAAACTTATCAAGGCGCTGGTTTTCATTTTCGTTAGTGATAATAATTTTTTCAAGCATATTTTTATTTAAGTAAGTTCCTCAGAAAGGCGAGTGCCTGCTGTTTGGTTTTTATTTTGCCGGCTAGCTGTGCCTCTCGGGCCGAAATCAATAGTTTGCCAATCAGTGGTCCGCTCGGTAATTTTAGGTTTTTAATAAGGTCGTTACCGGTCACCAGCGGCTTAATAAGGCCGTTTTTATTGCCTAAGCGTTGTTTGAGGCGGTTAATTCTTTTTTTAATCATTCGGTATTGGGTGAAATCAGGCCGGCCGGTTTTTTCAGGAATCGTAGCGGAAATATCCGCAAAAATCAACATCAGGAGTTCCGTGCCCGGAAAGTCCGGCTTGAAAAAATATTTTTCAATCGTAGTGTCTTTCATTTCAGAGTGTTTGGCATTTGCCGGCAGCATGTGTTTGGCAATGATTTTTTCAACGCGATTAATGTCAACGCCGGCGGAGGATAATTTTAGCCGTTCAGCAATCAGTCGCCATTTTTGAGCTGAGACATTGTCATGATTATTAAACCGAATTCGATCTTCGTGTTTAATGGTGTAGGGTTTGCCGAGGTCATGAAAGATAGTCGCCCAAATTAATTCAGGAGTGGGCTGTTGGTTTTTGAATTCCGCTTTAAATTTTTTGTCAGCAAGGTTTTCAACTGCCAGCATAGTGTGGATCCAACAGTCGCCTTCAGAATGCCAATTGGTCGGCTGCGGACAGTTTTTCATTTTTAGTAATTCAGGGATTAAAATTTTTAATGCTCCTGATTCGTCCAGTAGTTGAATCGTTTTGGTTGCATTGGCGCTCATTGCTTTGTTCAACTCTTTAGCTATAACCTCAAAGGGAACAATTGGTTTGCCCCCGACTGTTTTAAGATGTTTAATCTGGCGTTTAATTGCTGACCAAGTTTGGTGTTCAATTACAAAATTAAGCTGGGCACTAAATCTGATGGCTCGCAGCATGCGAGAATAGTCTTCTTTGAATCGTTGTGTTGGGGCGCCAACTGCCCGAATCACTTTATGGTTTAAGTCTTGAAGGCCTTGGTACGGGTCAAGTAATTTTTTATTTTTTACGTCATATGCAATGGCATTGATAGTAAAATCACGCCGGCCAAGATCATCTTCAATTTTTAATTTAGCGCTGCTGTTAATTTTAAAATCTTTGTAGCCGCCACTGAAGTTAATCGAGTGTTCGGTGCGCGGCAAAGCAATATCAATTTCAGTGCCAACCCAGCCTTTGGGAACAAACTTAAAGACGCCGAATTTTTTACCAACCAGATTAACTTTGCCATGGGCGGTTAAAAATTTTTCCAGTGTTGGTTTGGAAACGTTACGAACAACTAAATCAAAATCGGTCGTGGGGCGATTTAGAAGCATGTCGCGAACGGCACCGCCAACTAAAAAAATTTCAGCTTCCGGAAGCTGCTTATAAAATTGTTTGATGAATGGTTGAATAGACCACTTTTTTAACTTAATTGGAATATTTTTCATATCTTTATTTTACCACAAAAACCGGATTGACAGCCATTAGTTTGACGAAAACCAGAGAAATGGGCTACTCTTTTAGGTAGCGTTGTCGACTACACTGACAACGTTTTTTCGAACCCTACAACGTAGTTTTTTGGTAACCAGCAGGAAAGGAGAACCAGCACACTATGGCACACGGAAGCCACAAAACGACCAAGCACCACCGCGAAAAGAAGTGGAAGAATGGTAGTATGAAATTTCACCGTGGTGGCAAATCCGCCGGCAGCAATACCCGCAAGCGGAAGAAAAAGTAACATGGGCAAAAAGAGATCCCGATGGAAGAAAAACGGATATCGAAAGGGTCGTTGTTTGACTCAGAAATCGGAGGCAGCGAATGGGAGCACTCATAGCAGCGCCACCACCACTCGGCGGCGCGACCTACGCTCAGGCCGGCGTTGATATTGACGCCGGTAACAGCTTTGCCCGGATGGTCAAAGGTTTGATCGCTCAAGCCTGGCCGGAAGCGGCAGCCGAAATTGGCGGTTTTGCCGGCGGTGGTATCATCCCGGTCCTTAGTGGTGTGTTTCCCAGCCGCGTTGAAACCTCAACCGACGGCACGGGGACAAAGGCGATCTTGGCCGCCCTGGTCGAAGAATTTTCCGGCATCGGCCACGACGCCGTAGCGATGAGTGCCGTTGACACTTATGTCGTCGGCGCCAAACCGGTTTATCTGCTTGATAACCTGGACGTCGCGCGGCTAGAGCCAGCCAAGCATATTACAATCATCGAGAGCGTGATCGGCGCTTGCAAGCTTGCGGGCTGTAAGTTGGTCGGCGGTGAAACGGCTGAGCTTCCCGATCTGTTTAAGCATCCGTGGATGTTTAACCTGAACACCTCGGTTGTTGGATTTTCTTATCCGTCTAACGGAGAACTTTTTGGTCCAGTCGCGGTTAAGCCCGGCAATCTGGTTTATGGCTGGCTGTCGTACGGACTTGGTTCAAACGGTTTTTCGCTGGCGCGCAAAGTGTTTCAGTTGAAGGATCGCCCGTCACGCGCCAGAGTTCGTCTGGAGCGGACCTGGCCGGAACTTGGTGGCCAAACCTTAGCTGCTAGTTTACTACAGCCAACCCCCATTTACATCAGCGCGATTGAACAGCAGAAACCTTGTGGCGTGAAGTTTTTAGCACATGCCCACATTACTGGTGGCGGCATGGTGGAAAACATTCCGCGTTGCTTGCCGCCTGACTGCAAGGTGCGCATTGACCGTTCGCGCTGGTGTCGTCCCGCGATTTTTTCCTTAATTGAAAGATTGGGAAATGTCGACGGTGCCGAGATGGATCGAACTCTCAATCAGGGGCTGATGATGGTTTCGATCGTGTCGCAAAACGGCAAGCCGGTTGTCAATCCGCACGCCGTGCTGATTGGCGAAGTCGCCGCACGCGAGGGCAACGAGCCGCAAGTTGAACTGTCTGGTTCGTATCGTTAGGAGGGCCCAGTGTAGTATAGTGGCCAATAATAGTTTGTTCTTTTGTCCGACCTATCTTGGTCGTTTGACCGCGCGTTTACTGTTGATTGTAGCGCGGTTTTTTTAAAACAAAAAATACCTCTTGCAACAAGAAGTATTTTTTGGTGGGCGATAGTGGATTCGAACCACTGACCTCATCGATGTCAACGATGCGCTCTAACCAACTGAGCTAACCGCCCAAGACTTTACTAAGATACGCAATAATCGGCTAATTGTCAACTGAGTTCCTGTGTTTGGTACGCGCCACCCCTGGTCTTAAACCAGGGACATCCACCTTGGCTCATATATTTAGTGCGCCCACCTGGTCTCGAACCAGGGACATCCACCTTATAAGAGTGGCGCTCTAACCAACTGAGCTATGGGCGCACTAAATATACGAGAATGAAATTATGAGTGGTGCTAATCGGCGCACTAAGCACAGGAATTCGGTGGCGTTAAGACACCCTTCATTATAACAGCCGTCTTATTTTTGACCAAGCCTTTCTTTAATTCGATCAATGACGACTTGCTCCGCTTCTTGGAGGGTTTTTTGAGGAAGCTCAAATGCGGCAATACTTTTAGAACCGGTCGGGTTAAAATTATTTGTGAGGTAAAGAGCGTTATGATTTTTCAAAGTGTTAACTAAGACATTGACGGCGCCGTTAAATTGATAGATTAAAACCACGATTTCTACTCCCGGAACAAATGATATTAATTCTTCTACGACGTCAGATAAATCATTTGGGTTGGCGCCGGCCTCAATAAAGTCGTTGTCGGTTAGTAGTGACCAAACCAACGTGTTGCCGTTGCGGCTCTTAAGTCGGGCCAAGACTCGTCCCCAGAGATTTAGGGTAGGCAGATTTCTTGAGCGGTATAATTTTTTGATAATCAAATCGCGGTCGGCCTCAAGCCCTAATAGCTGGCTGGCAATTTCCAAAGTTTTTGGGGTAACCGTAACGGTTTTAAAGCTTTTGGTTTCGGCAATCATGCCGGTTAATAAACAGGTGGCGATATCTTTATCGAGTAAATTTTGATCAATTGTTTTGATTAACCGGAAAATAATTTCCGACCCTGCTACCGCATTGGGGTTGGTTAAGTTGATTTGTCCGTACTGCTCATTTTCTGCAGAGTGATCAATGTTGACGATTGTGGTATCGTAAAAAAATTCGGTGAAGTTTTGGTAGATATTGCCCAGGGAATCAAAGTCTGGCGCGTCAATCGTAAAGATTGCATCGTATTTGTACCCTGAACTCGTGGCTTCAACGTCATTTTTGTGAAACGATCCGGCCTTGGGAGTAACATAAATATTGAGCCGATCGTTTTCAATGTTGTAGCTAAACTCGTCAACGGCATTCTTTTTCAAATTAAGACTGATGATGAATTTTTCCAAGCCGGTAATATGAGGTTTAATGTCTTTGATGTTTGGTAGAAAATCAAGATTGTTAGGCACCGAAAAGCCATCACAGACAATATCAACCAGCTTATTTTGTTTTTTTAAAACCAAACCAAGCGCCAGTGCTGAGGCAATAGCATCTGCCGAATAATCTTTCTTGCAAACAATTAAAATGTGATGACTTCTTTTAATCGTTTCATGTACTTGTTGAGCCTCATTGAGAGCCATGACTGGAGCGCTTTTTGTTATCTTTAGTAAAGTAGTTAATTATACCTATTTAATAGGAATTTGTCATCTTAATTGTTGTGATACAGATTGTCAAGAATTCGGGCCAAAAACTTGATAAATCTAAGAAAATTGGCTAAAATATGAATATGTCAAAAACTGAGATTCCTAAAGCCTACGAACCAAAAACAGTTGAAGACTCTATCTACCAAATGTGGGAAGAGTCTGGTTTTTTTAACCCTGATAATTTACCCAAGGGGCATAAGCAGCCGTTTACCATCGCTATGCCGCCACCAAATGCAACCGGCACGCTGCATGTCGGCCATGCGGTAATGTTGGCAATTCAGGATATTGTTATTCGTCATCAGCGCATGAAAGGCCGCAAGGCACTTTGGTTGCCGGGTACCGATCATGCGGCAATTGCCACCAACGCTAAGGTTGAAAAGATTTTACAGGATCGGGAAGGGAAAACGCGATTTGATATTGGTCGCGAGGCGTTTATTAGTCGGGTGGAGCAGTTTATTGCCGAATCGCAGGCTACCATTATTAATCAGGTTAAGAAAATGGGTTCAAGTTGTGATTGGTCGCGGTTGCGTTATACGTTTGATGAGGGCTTGAGCCATGCGGTGTCATCGGCATTTGTGGAAATGTATAATGATGGCTTGATTTATCGCGGGGAGCGAATTGTTAACTGGTGTCCTCATTGTGGTTCAACCTTGGCTGATGATGAGGTTGAATATAAAGAAGAAATGACACCGTTTTATTATTTTAAATATGGTCCGGTGGTGATTGGTACCGCCCGGCCGGAGACGAAATTCGGTGATAAGGTCATTGTGGTTCATCCCGATGATCCTCGGTATCAAGATTTGATTAATAAAGAGCTGGAAGTCGACTGGATTTTAGGCAAGATTAAAGCCCGGGTGATTGCGGACTCGGCTGCGGAAATGGAAATGGGCTCTGGTGCGATGACGATTACGCCTGGTCACAGTTTTGTTGATTTTGAGCTGGCTCAAAAATACGGCATTGCCATTGAAAAGATTATTGATGAGTCTGGTCGCTTAACACAGGCGGCGGGGGAGTTAGCCGGATTGTCAGTTAAGGAGGCGCGCCGAAAAGTTGTCGAGTTATTACAAACTAAAAATCTGGTTGATCATATCGACGAAAACTACGTTCATAATCTGTCGGTTTGTTACCGTTGCGGTACACCCGTTGAGCCATTGGTTTCCAAACAATGGTTTGTTGATGTTAATAAACCGATTAAAAAATTTGGCGGTAAGACAATCAAAGAGCGGTCGCTGGAAGTAGTGCGCGGCGGCGAAGTTAAAATTATTCCTGAACGCTTTGAAAAAACTTATTATCACTGGATGGAAAATCTACGCGATTGGTGCATTTCGCGCCAGATTTGGTTTGGCCACCGGATTCCGGTTTGGTACCGCGGCGAAAATCAAGCTGAGATTTATGTTGGCAGTACGCCACCAAAAGGTGAAGGTTGGCAACAGGATCCCGATACCCTTGATACTTGGTTTTCTTCGGGACTATGGACATTTTCAACACTGGGTTGGCCAGATAAAACGGCCGACCTAAAAACTTTTCATCCGACATCGTTGATGGAAACCGGATATGACATTTTATTTTTCTGGATTGCTCGAATGATTATTATGACGACGTATTTGATTGAAGAAATTCCGTTTGAAACAGTATATTTGCATGGCTTGGTGCGCGATGAACAGGGTAGAAAAATGAGCAAGTCGCTTGATAACATTATTGATCCGCTGGACACCATCAGTAAATATGGCGCGGACGCGACGCGTCTGAGTTTGGTGATTGGCATGACGCCCGGAAACGACACTAATATGTCAGAGGCAAAAATTGCCGGGTACCGAAATTTTGTTAATAAACTTTGGAATATTTCGCGCTATATTTTAATGAACGTTAAGACAGTACGGTTGGTGGAATCTGCGCCAAAACCAAAAACGTTAGCTGATGAATGGATTTTGGCGGAACTTAACGAGTTAATTGTCAGCGCCACTGATAATTTGGAAAAGTATAACCTGTCGATTGTTGGCGAAAAAATTTATGAATTTACCTGGTCGAAGCTGGCCGATTGGTATGTTGAGATTGCCAAAATTGAAGGTGATAAAGACGAGCTGTTATTGTATATTTTACAAACCGTTTTGAAGTTATGGCATCCATACACGCCGTTTGTAACTGAGGAAATTTGGAAAAAAATTTCGCCAAATGAATTATTGTTAGTTCAACCTTGGCCGGAAGCTTCCGGCAAAATAAGTAAAGCGTCAGTTGCCAAGTTTGGCCTAGTTAAAAATGTGATTACCGGCATCAGAAATGTTCGGGCTGAGGCTAAAATTGCACCCTCACAACTGCTGGATGCTGTGGTAGTTGCTCCGAAGAATTCAAAATTATTCAAAGAGCAGGAAGCGGTAATTAAAACGTTAGCGCGGCTTAAGACGCTTGAACTAAAAACAGCCGCTGCTAAACCATCCCAGGCGTTAGCAGTGATTCTACCCCAAGTTGAGATTTATTTGCCGGTTTCTGGTATGATTGATGTAGCTAAGGAAGTTAAGCGCTTAACGGAAGAGATGACCCGGCTGACTGATTTTGTCCAGCATCTTGAGCAAAAATTAAGCAATGAGCGTTTCTTGGAGCGAGCACCCAAAGAAATTATTGCCGCAGAAAAAGAAAAGCTCGAAAGCAACAAGCTGAAATTAGCTAGTATTAATCAGCAACTTAAAACACTTACTTAACATGTCACATAAGCAAGCATTAATTGATGAAATTTTAACCCGCGGCGTGGAAAATATTTATCCCAATCCACAAGCTTTGGAACAAGCTTTAAAGTCGGGTAAAAAGCTTACTTTATACTGCGGATATGACCCAAATTCACCAACTTTGCATATTGGTCATGGCATTACGGTGAGAAAATTGGCAAAATTTTTGGCGCTGGGCCATAAGGTCATTTTTTTGTTTGGAGACTTCACCGGCCAGATTGGCGACCCCGACAAATTAAGCGTTCGCGAGCAGATCACTCATCAGCAGGTTTTAAAAAACTTAGCCGGCTGGAAAAAGCAGATTAAGAATTTAATTGATATTGACAAGGTTGAGTTTCGGTTTAATTCCAAGTGGCTGGCGAAACTGAATTTTGCAAACCTTATTGATATTGCTAAGCATTTCACTGTTCAGCAGATGTTGGACCGTGATATGTTTCAGGAGCGGCTAAAGATTAACCGCCCTATTTATTTACACGAATTTTTCTATCCGCTGATGCAGGCGTACGATTCGGTGGAAATGAATGTTGATTTGGAAGTTGGTGGCAACGATCAGACTTTTAATATGTTGGCCGGCCGGACATTAATGAAGGCAATGACGGGCAAAGAAAAAATGGTTTTAACCATGAAACTGCTGGAAGACCCGACTGGCAAGAAGATGGGTAAATCGGAAGGCAATATGATTACGCTGGCGGATTCACCAGAAGAGGTATACGGAAAAGTTATGAGCTGGACTGACGCAATGATTTTACCGGCTTTTGAAATTTTGACGGATGTACCGTTAACGGAAATGGAACAGATTAAGCAAGAATTAGCTGCCGGTCAAAACCCCAAAATTTTTAAGATGCAGTTGGCATATCAGGTAGTTAAGATTTATCACGGTCAAGCAGCTGCTACTGACGCCGAGCAAAATTTTAAGCAGGTTTTTGAGGATGGCTTGCGTCCCGATGAAATGCCGGTGGTGAAAACCAAGGTACGCGATATTATTGATGTGCTGGTGGCTACGAAATTAGCGGCTTCAAAATCGGAAGCCAGACGGCTTTTGGCGCAGGGTGCAGTGAAAGTGGACGGTAAAAAGATAACTGACGAAAATTATACTATCAAAAACATTGGCTCAGACGGCGTTGTTATTCAAAAAGGCAAGCGTCACTTTGCCAAAATCATTTAACCCTCAAACTATATGGCCCAAAAGATTTTAATCATTGAAGACGAAGAGTCGTTGATGAAAAATTTAAAGCTGGCCATTGATGGCGATTATAAAATTAGCACCTCAATGTCGGGAGTTGAGGGTTTGGCCAAAGCTAAAAAGGAATTGCCGGATTTGATTTTGCTTGATATTATGCTGCCGGACATGAATGGCATTGAAATTTTGCAAGCTTTAAAAGCTGACGAGAAAACTGATAGTATTCCGGTGATTGTGATGACTAATTTGAGTGACCAGGGGACGGTGAGCCAGATTTTAGCCGCCGGCGGCAAAGAGTACTTGGTAAAAAGTGACTGGAGTATTGACGACATTGTCAAAAAAGTAGAAGAGACTTTAAAGTAAAATATCCGAATTATAAAGATTAACAAGGGCTTAGGGCCCTTGTTTTATATTGACAAAATTATCTTTTTATGTTATATTGTTGATAACTTTAGTGCCAACCTACAAGGAGGATCAAGCACTATGCCAAGGCAGGACATGCATTTGTACGAAGTGGCGAAGGAGGTCGCGAAAGCCGTCGAGTTACTCGGCAGTACCAAGGACGATTTGAGTCCGCCGGAGCTCGGTCGCGAGATCGGCATCATCGTTCGGCAGGTGCAGGAGCACCAGCTTGAAATGAAGCACGTGCTCGCCGCCGGCCAGAGCGAAACGTTCGAGGAGTTTCTCGAAGCGCTCGACAACGTCGGGGACGTGCCGGATAACGTAGTTTATCCGATCTGTGCCACCCGGGACGGCAGCCTGATTCGGAAGGAATCATCCCCCGAAACCGGATGTATCCATCCGACCCGGCACGCCGCCAACCAATAACCTAACCGCATCCCGCCTGACCCTAGGACCGAACGAACGCAAAAAACGCGCTCGCTCGGTCCTCTTTCTTTTAGCAAAACAAAAGGCAGGGGGTAGGCCCTGCCTTGAGTACGGCGGTTACTAACAGTTATCGTCCTGTTTTGCTCGCCGGTCAATAAAACGGTAATATTGCTGGAAGTGTCGTTTCCAAAGTTTATCGTCAGCATCGCACATAACCTCTACGCTTGATTTGCGATTTTCAGGCTTGGCTAGCTGCTGTAAACTTTGTACCCCCTGCATATAATTAGACGCGCCAGATCAGGAAATATTACACTAGTAAGTTTTCATATGACTTTATTAGCTTTTCAAAAGCGGCGGCCCAAGTTTTATCCTGTACCGATGTTATAGCCGCTTGACTCATTGCTAGCTTTTTATCGTGGTTAGTAATGAGATAATTAATAGCCTGGTTAAAATCTTTAACATTAGGCTTGGCAATAAGTCCGGTTTTTTGGTGTTTGATCAGCTCTTGGGGCCCGCCTTGGGTGGTAACAATGGCGGGCAGGCCGCAGGCTTGTGCTTCAAGAATGACGTTGCCAAATGTATCGGTCATGGACGGAAAAATAAAAAAATCAGCGCTGGCATAGATTTCACTTAATTTTTTGCCGGTGAGATAACCAAAAAATTTTGCATTTGGCAGCTGTGATTTCAAGCCGGCGGTGTATGGTCCGTCGCCGGCTAACCACAGCTTAACGTCAGCTCGCCGCTTAAAAATTTCTACCAGCAAGTCCAAGTTTTTTTCGGTTGATAGTCTTCCGACATACAAAGCAATCGGCTGATGTTCTTTGAGTCGCGGATTTTTATATTTCGGGTTGAATATTTTAGTATCAACGCCGCGAGGAAAGATTTCAATTCGGGGATGAAACCCGGTTAATTTATTTTTTAGTATCAGGCTTGGCACCAGCAGTAAATCGGTTTTGGAGTAAAACCATTTTAGCAGCTGCCAGACCATGATTTGTGACAGATCGGCGACCGGATTTTTGATGGTTTGTGGTAATACCTTCAAGCTACTGCTAGTCCAGCTTTTGATATATTCATCAAGCATGGTGTGAAACACTCCTACCTTTGGCGCGTTGCTATTTGCTAATAGTATCGTGGCGGCTAACCCCAGCGAGCCGGGAGTGGCAAGGTGAAAAATATCGTATTGGTTGGGGTTAAAATTTTTTTTGAAGTGCGGTGAAATAATTCTAGTATCAAATGGCGGTAGGTCATAGTAATATTTGACCGGCCAGACTGCGGGTGATTCAATAATTCGAACCGATCCCTTGGTGGTGACGCGCGCCTTTTCACCAATGGTAAAAACGTCCAGCGTAATTTTTTTGGCTTGGCACCAGCGGGCAAAATGCTGGTAGGTTTTACTGACGCCGTTAACGCTGTAAAAACAGTCAGTAATTAAAGCGATTTTGATCATACTGTAAAGTGTGACATGTTTAGAAATATCGGATTCGTTCCCGACGATATAAACCGAGTTTTTTGCGCAGGACGTTTGCTTGCCGCAGCGGATAGGTAGTGGCGTGGAATGTTTCATGGAGCGGAGCAATTTCTTTTAAGTAACTGAGCGGATTTTTTTGGGCGGCATGCTCGTATGAACGGACTTCTTTGATTTTTGGCAGCACTGCTACCATGACTATTAATCTAACCAGCCCAGATAACAAAAACAGCATAATAAAAACACCGCTGCCTCCAAAATTCAAGAACTGGGTGATGACGCCGCCAAGAACCGCGCCGGCAAAAATTCCAATACCGCTTAGCAGGTTATAGTAGGCAACCATTAGGGCGCGGCGGGTTGGTTCAACCGAATCATAGATGAAGTTTGATGATGACAGATTAAACGCCGACCATCCCAGTCCGGCGACAAGCTGGGTGACAAAAATTAAAAATAAGGGGTTGGCGCTGACAGACCATAATAGCGGCACCAACAATAAAATTAAACTGCCGACTTTTACGGTTTCGCGGTTGCCGTATTTTTCAGAAAATCGTCCCCAGACAGGAAAGAATAGCAACATAAAAATGCTTACTGAAACGTTAACAGCAGCAAACCATAGCGGATTAAGCTTTAGAATTTTCCACATGTAGACCGCGTAAAATGGCCCGGCAATATTGGTGCCAAACATAATCAGCGCGACGTAGAGCGAGAACCGATTAAAATTAAAATAACGAATTTTTCTTAAGAATTGCCAGAAAGAAAAGTAGTAGTTTTTTTCTAATGTTAGATCTTCAATATAATGGCGGCGAAACATTAACGCTGAAATAAACCGGCTCAAGCCGGCAACGCCAAAGATGATGATAAATCCGTAGATGATTTCAAATTGTTGGAGATAGTAAAGCAAGAGTGCCCCGAGAATGGTGGCGCTAACCGAGAAGATGCCGGCAACCTTGTTGCGAAACGAGAAATAGCGGCCGCGGATATTTTCCGGTACGGCGTCACCCATAAGCGAAAACCACGCCGGACCGGCGAGCGAGCCGGTTAAGTTATATAAAACGTATGCCCCAATGAACAGGGGAACAAGATAGAGATTTTTGCCGCTGGCTAAAAATATCCAACCAATTGATGCTAAGAGAAAACAGGCTAATACTTGAGCCCCCACGCCCCAGAGGACAATTTTTTTCCGGTGCCATTTTTCAAGCAAGCGGCTGCCGATTAATTGGGCAAGCGGCCCGAGGAGGTTGGCAAAGCTTGCCAGTAATCCCGCCTCAAGGTTGGTGGCTTTAAGCTCTAGGGCGTAGGGCGTAATGTTATTTTCTACGCAGCCGACCATTACTGATGCCGCCGCGCCTTCTTTAACAGACAGTTTTCTGGTTTGGGCGAACAGTTTGGATTTAGATTTTTTTGAAGCTACGTCTGCCATAAATCGTCATTTTAAGGACAAAAGGCTATTCTAGTATAAAAATTTTAACACGTCTATTGATATATATGAATATGGCTGTAAGAATTTTTGGTTAATTCCGTCTCTTATTATAGAACCTTCGTTTAAAGGGCCAAGAATGGTATGATAATAGGGTAATTAGCAATTGACTATCATTAATTAACTAATTAATAATCAATACTATGATTAAAAAAATTTTTTTGTCATTAGCGACAATAGCCATGGTACTATCCATGACTATTAGTCCGGTTTTGGCGGCCGAAACCGCTGATCCAAATCTTGGGGCAGTAGTTAAAATCGCCGATAGCGATACCTTGTATTACATCGCGGCCGACGGCAAACGGTATGTGTATCCCAATGAAAAAATTTATAAAAGTTGGTTTTTTGATTTTTCAGAAGTTAAAACCATTAGTGCCGAGGATCTGGCAAAATATCCGCTGAATGGTAACATTCGCTATCGCCCCGGTGTGATTTTAATTAAGGTGCAGACCGACCCTAAGGTGTATGCCGTTGGGCAAGGAGGCATATTGCGCTGGATTAAAAATGAATTGTTGGCCAAGAAGTTGTACGGTGATAACTGGGCATCATTGATTGACGATCTGCCGGCATCATTTTTTGCTAATTACCAGGTTGGTGAAGATATTGATGATGATGCCGATTATGATGCTGATGACGAGGCTGAAAACACTGATACGGTTGAAAAAGATCGTGGCTTGCATTTAGGGCAGTTTATTGTGGGGAAAAAATCAAACACCATTCGCTGTCGAGTTATTAGCCGTGTTCGATCATTGATGTCAGATCATTCAAAGCGTTTTGATAATTTGTTTGAACGAATCTGTAAGCCAGATGATGATGACGACGATGATGATCAGGCCGACAAGACAGCGCCGGTAATCAGTGATGTATCGGTAACAGCATCAACTACTTCAGCTGTTATTAGCTGGAAGACTGATGAATTAGCAACCAGCAAAGTTACTTATGCCACTGAGCCGAAGGGTTCGGCCGATGATACCGACAGCGTGGTTAAAAAGAATTTAGTTACTAATCACGCCATTAAATTAACCGGACTGACCGCCAGCACCACTTACTACTTTATTGTTGAATCAAACGATGCTAATGGCAATAAGGCTACGACAACTGAAAAAATGTTTACGACCTCAGCCGTTCCTCCGGCTGACGTAACGGCGCCAGTCATTAGCAATATTTCAGTTTCCGCTTCGACCACTTTTGCTCTGGTGAGTTGGACCACTAATGAAGCGGCATCAAGCCAGATTGAATATGCGGTTGAATCACTAAGTACAGCTAGTACGACAATTAAAGTTGAAAATAGCAGTCTTGTTACCAACCATTCGTTGAATGTGTCAAGTTTGACTGCCAGTACAACGTACTACTTTATTATTGAGTCAAAAGACGCTAGTAACAATAAAGCAACTTCAACTCAGCAGGTATTTACGACTCTAGGACAGTAGGTACCCGGGTAACTACCATTTAGTAAAATTAGCCCCCAAGGCGGGGCTAATTTTATTTTGAACTGAAAGGTTTTTTGATTAAAGGCGTACTACCAATGTGTGGAGGGTGATATATCTTAAAAGCTAATTAATAAAAAAATCAGCTGTAGTATATAGTAACCCCCGTTAGTCACTACAGCCTAGCGGGGGTTACTATATGAGGAAATATATGGGAAAATTTATAAAATTTATCGGACGGCACAAGGGTATGTTTACTGTTGGAGTAGCTGTTTTAGGTGTTGGCAGTTATTTTGGATACCAATATTTTTTGAATCAGACAGCCACGTCTGAAGTGACGTATGTGACGTCTGAAGTGACAAGGGGTAACATTGTTTCGGCTGTTTCGGGTACTGGTTTAGTATCAGTTTCCAATCAGGTTGAGTTAAAGCCTGATGCTTCAGGTAAGATTGTTTATTTAAACATTAAAGCCGGACAAGAAGTCAAAAAAGGTGATTTGTTGGCTCAGCTTGATGCGACTGATGCCGTCCAGAGCGTTCGCGATGCTAAAGATAATCTTGAGAGTGCTAAATTAGCGTTAGAAAAGTTGACGGCGCCGATTGATGAATTAGATATTGTCAAAGCTAAAAATAGTCTGGCAAAAGCCGAAGAGGCACTGCCGAATGCCCAGGATGATTTAGCGAAAGCATATGAAGATGGCTATAACGACGTGGCGAATGTTTTTTTGGATTTGCCAAATATTATGTCGGGCCTGGAAAACATCTTGTTTGGGTATGAGTTTAAAGATGGACAGTGGAATATTGATTATTATAAAACGGTTGGTAAGCTGTATGACGAGGGTATTGAGGCATATGCCGATGCCGCACGTCTTAGCTATGATGCCGCCCGCGAAAGCTATGAAAAAAATTTTGATGACTATAAAGCCGCTAGTCGGCTTTCTGATCAGGAAACCGTTGCCGGTCTAATTGATGAAACATATGCTACGCTAAAAAGCGCTTCCGAAGCTATAAAGAAAACTAAAAACTTTTTAGATTTTTATGAAGACACTTTAACTAAGAAGAATGTTGAGGTATCTTCTAAGACGCAGGCCCACCAAACCAGTCTGGAAAATTATACAGGCACAACCAATGGACACTTGTCACAGATGTCGTCTGACCAAAATAGTATTGACGCGGCCCAGGAGGATATTATTAATGCCCAGCGCACTATTCAGGAACAGCAGGGTGCTTTAGATGATTTGTTGGCGGGTGTTGATCCGCTTGACGTTCGGTCTCAGGAATTGACAATTAAACAGCGTGAAAGTTCATTGCAATCTGCTCAACAAAAATTGGCTGATTATTACGTCCGTGCGCCGTTTGACGGCGTCATTGCTGAAGCAACCGCCCAGCTTGGCGAATCGGCTTCTTCCGGAACTTCCATTGCGACTCTAATAACCAAACAAAAAATTGCCGAGGTGACGCTCAATGAAATTGACGCCGCTAAAGTGAAAGTCGGCCAGCGGGCAACACTAACGTTTGATGCGGTGTCTGACTTGTCAATTACTGGTGAAGTAGTGGAAATTGACACGTTGGGAGAAGTATCGCAGGGCGTAGTGAGTTATGGTATTAAAATTGGTTTTGATGTACAAGATGATCGGGTTAAGCCGGGAATGAGCGCTAGCGTGAGTATTATTATTGAATCACGACAAAATGTTTTGACCGTTCCCAGCGGTGCGGTAAAGAATTCGACAGGTAGCAGCTACGTGGAAGTGCTAGTTGACGGCGTACCGCAACAAAAAACCATTATTCTTGGTATTAGTGACGATACCGCCGTTGAAGTTACCGATGGGCTGGTTGAAGGTGATCGGGTTATTACGTCGCAAAAAACCGGCTCTAGTAGCCAGTCTTCACAATCAAACAGCACTAATTCGGGCCCTGGCGGCAACGATGCAATGCGAGGCATGATGCAGTTGACTCGGTAAAATATGATTACGTGTGATCGGATTGATAAAATTTACACGACTGGTGAAAACGAATTCAAAGTTTTGAACGATATTTCATTTGAAATAAAAAAGGGAGAATTTGTGGCGATTGTTGGACCGTCCGGATCCGGAAAGTCAACACTCATGCATATTTTAGGGGCGTTGGACCGTCCAACGTCTGGCAAATATTTTTTGAATGGCAAAGATGTGTTTGAACTCTCCAATGATGAGCTGGCAGAAATTAGGTCTCAGCATATTGGTTTTGTGTTTCAATCATTTAATTTGTTGTCTCGCTCAACAGTTTTAAGAAATGTAATATTGCCGTTGATTTATGATACTAAAATTTCCAAGTCTGACCGGCTGGCCAAAGCAAAAAACGCATTATTGGCGGCTGGATTAGAAGAAGGTCGATGGCACCATTTATCTAACCAGCTTTCCGGCGGCCAGATGCAGCGTGTTGCCATTGCGCGAGCGTTGGTTAATGAGCCTGATTTGATTTTAGCTGATGAACCGACTGGCAACCTCGATTCAAAAACCGGCGATATCGTGTTGGAAACTTTTCAGAAATTGAATCGTGAAAAAGGCCATACGATTGTGTTGATTACTCATGAGAAATATGTTGCCGAACATGCCGATCGGGTGATTGAAATTAAAGATGGACAAATCTCGGTTGATCGCCAGAGTCATAATTTTTTAAAAGATAAATAGTATGTTGTTGTCTGATCTGTTTCAAGAAACTTATTTTTCTTTGAATGCTAACAAATCAAGAAGCGTTTTGACGATTTTGGGCATTGTTATTGGCATTGGTTCGGTAATAACTATGATCAGCGTTGGGCAGGGGGCAACTTCCAGTATTCAGACTAACATCCAATCGTTGGGAACTAATTTACTAGTGGTGACACCCGGTTCGCAGCAAGGTCCTGGTATGGTGGTGCGCGGTGGTTTTGGCACCGCCACAACCTTGACGCTTGAAGACTCGGAAGCGATTGAAAGTGGCATTAGTGACATTGAAACGGTTGCACCAGCTACCAGTAGTCGTAAACAGATTACGACGACTAAAGGAACTAATACCAACACCAGCGTGTATGGTGTCACTGGTGCATATCAATCAGTTAAAAATGTTGAAATTGAGTTAGGGTCGTTTATTAGCGATCAGCACGTGGCCAACATCTCTAAAGTAGTAGTATTAGGGCCGACGACTCGCGATGATTTGTTTGGCGATAATGTGGACGCAGTCGGACAAAAAATTCGGATTGAGGGGTTGGAGTTTACCGTTATTGGTATTACGGTGTCCAAGGGTGGCACCGGTTTTGGCAGTGCTGACGATTTGATGTATATTCCGATTTCTACAGCCCAAAAATATGTTACCGGCAGTGATGGTGTTTCTAGCATCAATGTCCAGGTTACAAGAGAAGATTTAATGACTCAGGTTCAGGCTGAAATTACGAATTTGTTATTAGTGCGGCATAAAATTTCTGATGCGACCCAAGCTGATTTCTCCATCGTTAATCAGGCAGATGTTTTAGGGGCTTTGAGTTCAGTTACCGGAACATTAACGTTGTTACTTGGGGCAATCGCCGGCATCTCTTTATTGGTGGGCGGTATTGGCATTATGAATATGATGTTAACAACAGTTACAGAACGCACGCGTGAGATTGGTTTACGAAAATCACTTGGCGCTAAAAATCGAGATATCAGCTGGCAATTTTTGGCCGAGTCGGTGGCGCTGACTTTTATAGGTGGTGTTATCGGCGTTGCTTTAGGTTGGTTGGCGGCATATGCCGTTGAACAATTCAGCGGCACCGCTACAGTGGTAACGCTGTCTTCGGTTGTTTTGGCGTTTGGTGTTTCAGCCGCAATCGGCATTGTCTTTGGATATTATCCGGCCCGTCGGGCGGCAAAGTTAAACCCCATCGATGCTTTGCGATATGAATAAATATTTTAACTAGTTTAATCAAAATAATTTATGAGATCATTATATGTGATTATGGTCCTTTCAGTGGTGTTGGCTGGGTGTGTTGCTAATCAGAATAAAAGCGACATTGCTCGCACGTTAACTAATCAAGATCAGGCCGAGGTTAACGCCGACGGACAGTCACCAAAGCTTAATGATAATTTTTTAGTTGCCAGCACGACTGATTTGCTTTTGGGAACAAAAGTTATGGTCATGGGTTCTGATGACGCAACGGGGGCTATTGCAGCTGGTCGAATTATTATTGGTAACGCCGATACTAATTTTGATGAATTTATTTCCGGTACTATGATGGCCGGTCCGCGGCCGGAAGGTCAACTAAAAGATCAAGATAATAATCAGGATGCTAACGTTACACCGCCAGTCGATGATGCTACACCAAGAATGGGTCTGCCGGAGGGTTTTAAAAATATGACGGATGAACAGCGCGCCCAGATGCGCGCTCGATTTGAGCAGTCTGGTGGCACCGCTTCGGGCCAGGCCCGCCGGGCTGGGGGTATGGCCGTTACGCGGGCGGTGGGGCAGATTATGAAGGTTGATGAAACCAGTTTAACAATTAAACTTGATGATGGTGGTTCGAAATTGATATTTATTTCTGGGACAACCACTATATTAAAAATAAAATAATTATAAAAAATAAAACTAGCACCAATAAAAAGGGGCTAGTTTTATTTTTTTAATTTGCGCCGGTTGCTGATATGAGTTGATTGATAACGAAGCTGGCGAGAGCGTAGGCGCTAAAGACAATAATCATGCCAATGACGCCGGCGGCAATCGCCGCGCGGCCGTTACTGTTTTTCTTTTGATCGCCACCTGACAACATAATTAAAAATCCGCCAAAGACAATGCCGGCAATCGCCAGGACTCCCAAAAAACCAAACAGGACTCGGACAATGCTCATGATGCTTTCGCGCAGGTCTTTGGTGCCAAGTCCGGTCTGGGCGCCATACTGCAGACCGGTGTCTAGCGCTAGGGCAGGGGAGCTAATCAAGCTGATTAATAAAACAAATAGTAAACTTGGTAGTATAATTCTCATATTATTTAGTGACAGCCTCTTCTCGTTTAGCCTTTAATTTTTTTATCCGATTGTCTGATAGGGATGCCCAGGCCAAGACGCCAATGGCTGTTGAAAGTGCTTGTTTTTCTGCAGGGCTAAGCGCGGGGTTTTCTAAGAGATCGACAAGAATTGTTGCTGCTTTTTTATACTCCATAGTTATAGTGCTTCTGCATTTCCGGCGTTTGGGTTTGGATCGTTTGGGTCTGGACATTCGCCGTCGAAGTTAGATTGAGCATTACAAAGTGTTCCGTCAATTCTTTTGCACATGGGAGTTTGTGTCCCAACGCCCTTAACCTGTCCGCCGGTAATAGCACAAAAAATTTCGGCCTCATTTTCGTAGCCAGTAATTTTAACGCCGCCGACCGGGCAGTTGCCTCGTAGCAGTGCCCACTCCTCACATTGTCGATTATCATCAAAAAGACAAACACCATATTCGCCATTTTTGTTTTTTTTAATTTCCAGCCGTCCGCCTTTTTGTAGGCAGTTAGTTGAAGCGGGGTTGGCTTGGTTTACTACCAGCGGAGGCTGTTCGTTGGTGGTAAACGCCTCCGTCTTGGTGGGGGTAGAGGGGCTCTGACAGCCGGCTAGTATTAATGTTAAACTCACCCCAAAAATTAGAAACATTTTTTTCATATTGGCAATAATCCTTATGAAAATTGTGATTAAAGTTATCAATTAAATTAATTGTATCACTTTTAGGTATTGTGTGAAACAAAAAACCAGCGTATCAACGCTAGTTTTTGAGGGGGGGGTATTGATCCGAAGAGTAAGTCGTCCATTATTTATTGCATGATTTTATATTTTTTTGGTAGCAGTAGTGAGGCTATTATTGATAAGGTAAGCACTCCGATGATTACACTAAATGATGCTAGCGATGAGATGTGTATGTCAAATATTCCGGAAAGCATTTTTAGGCCAATAAAAAATAAAATTAAAGCCAGCCCTTTTTGCAAGTGATGGAAAATATGCAAAATGTTTTCTATTAAAAAAAATAAGGCCCGTAATCCCATGATAGCAAAAATATTTGAAGTATAAACAACAAATAAACTCTGGGAAATAGCAAATACGGCTGGTATTGAATCAACTGCAAAAATGATGTCAGATGTCTCAATCAGCAAAATGGCAAGAAATAATGAGGTGACATAAATTTTGCCGTTTTCTTTCAGGAAGAATTTACCGTTGTGATGATTGGCTGTGATTGGTAATATTTTTTTAGCAATTTTTATCACTCGGTTTTTATTGAAATCAATATGTTCTTCTTTTTTTGCCCTTATAATTTTTATACCTGTATAAATTAAAATAATCCCAAAAACATAAAGTATCCAATGGAACTGGTTAACGATGTAAGCGCCGGCACCGATAAAAATGCCACGAAAGACAATCGCTCCCATAATTCCCCAAAATAGCACCCGATGATGATATTTTTCTTCTAATTTAAAATAATTTAAAATGAGGAGTATCACAAATAAATTATCTACTGATAGCATTTTTTCCGTGATATAAGCGCTCATAAATTCCGCGGCCAATTCTCGACTCATGAATAAGAAAATTAGAAAAGCAAAGGCAAAAGAAATGGCAATCCAAAAAATTGATAACCACAGGGCCTCTTTAAACTCTATTTTATGGCTTTTTCGGTTAAAATAACCAAGGTCAATTGCCAAAAAACCAAGAATTATGACGCTAAATATTATTAGAAGGTAGGTTTGAGCTTGCATAAATTTTATAAAAAAATAAAACCGACGAATGCCGGTTATAATTGATACTGTTTTGTTGCTTCAAGATACTCTTTTCCAGAGATCTATTATTTTGCTGCTTTGCACAGTACCCAAGGCTTTTTTATTATAATCGTTTTTTCAAAAGTAGGCAAGTTTGATTTGGGTACAAAAAACCAGCGCTTGAACGCTGATTTTTTGATGGGGTCGGGAAGGGGATGACGTTAGAATTAGATTATGTGATGTCATTGGGAGATTAAAGTCAGCTTTTAATGGTTTAAACCATTTTTTTATTCCAAATTATTCTCGTTAAAACAATGTTGCGAGAACTCTTTTAGGGTTTAGCATTGACAATAACAAATTTTTATGTTAGTATTGAACGTTAACTGATTGGCAGTTAACTCTCACGCACGTGGGAATATCCAGTAGCTCGGATGAGCTCAAAGAACGGAGGTTCAGGATATGACTCTTCAAGGAATGAGACGGATGTTGAGAGATTTTCCTTGGCTGTGGTCATTGGGAAGTAGTTGGGACTACCGAAAGGTGGAGATGACTGTTTTCTCTCACTGGGAGGATGTTCATCTGTTGTTTCACAAAGCAGTCTTCGAGCTAACCAGGAGCGTTAAGGTGTTTATTCAGGTTACAACTTCTGACAGCGTTGAACGGTTAATCCCTATAAAGGACGATGAACCGCCCCGCTGGCCTGAATGTGAAGCCAGAAACTATCAGCGTGCAATACTAGACGCAGCACCCCAAGATTCCCAAATCAACTACCTGG
Source organism: Candidatus Buchananbacteria bacterium (assembly GCA_013359225.1). NCBI lineage: Bacteria > Candidatus Buchananiibacteriota > Candidatus Buchananbacteria bacterium. The sequence goes on from JABWCG010000002.1 coordinate 39,091, forward strand.
TTATCGTTCGCACCTCACGTCATAAGGGGATTAGAACTTTCGAAATTTGGCGGCCACCGTCTGGCTACCATTGCTTTCGAGAATATGCCGAGAAAGAACCCTACTGACATAACCGAGGCTTAGCCCACCTCCAGAAACGGGCTTCTTTTTTATTATAAATCATCATTATCTACGAATATTAGTAGGTGCTAATCTTTGATTTGCAATTTTGCTTTGATTTTGTTAAGATTGTTTTCCGCATGTTAGTTTTTGTGTCATAATATAAATATGGGCAAAAAAACCGTTACTTTGGCATTAATTACGGAGGTGGCAGCGTTTAATGTTTTTGTTTTGCCATTATCAATCTCTTATTTAAAAGAACCGTATACAGGAGGTTTTTTATCGCGTATTTATATCGTGTCCTTGGCAACCATTGTAGGCATCGGGGCTATATATAAGTACTTCGGTCCATGGTTAGAGGAATATCACAAGAATAATTTTTTTACGAAACTTATGAAAATTAATTTTAATCCCAAAGAAATTATGGGGTTAAAAAATAACGATTGTATTCATTATATAAAAATTTTTGCGGCTTTAAATTTATTTGTTTTCCCAGTTCTTAATTTATTCAAGGTAATAATAATAAAGATTGACGATTTACTGTCGGCTTTATTAATTAATAATAAATATTATGCCAGACGAGGTAAAGAAAACTAAAGATGGAATTATTGCTATTCTAGGACTTACCATCACTATTATTGGTGTTCTTTATATTATTTTTTCGAAACAGCCAGCGTTTGAACCGAATATAACTGTAAATACCAATGAGGACATTGCAGTCACACCAGACATTGATAAACCTCAGCCGCCAGACTTGGGTGGCGGTGAGACATTATTGACTACTGGTAATTTATTAGAGTCTAGGGGTGATTATATTCCTTCTCCAGAAGTTTACACTTCAAATTATGATAAAGAGTCTATTAAGTTAGCATTGAATGGCAAATTTAAAGTCGCTCAACTTGAGGTGGAAGGTCAGGTGTTAGGTGAAGGAAGACATTTTATTTCTTTTAGTTTTGATAATATCAGTGGCGTGCTGAATGCAGTTAGGAAAGATGAAAATCAATTGGATTTAGCGGAAACAAAAAAAATAGGAGGAATATTTGTGAAAGATGTTCCGATAAAATTCGTGGTGGATTTAAAAAACCGCATCACTCTAGCAACCACGAAAGAAGAATTTGAAAAAGACAGGAACCCAACAAGAGATGTTATTCTATGGGACCAAATCAAATTGCAACCCCCAACGGTAGTTCGATTTTTATTCGCCCCATTTAATGAATACGGCCAGTATGGTGGTGTCAAAATAACAAGTATAAAATTTAACTATTTATGTGAAGATAACAGTGAATGTAGTGCTAAGTATTGCGGCATATCTGAAAAATATACTCAGTGTTTACAAGAGAGCTTTGGACATGAAGCAGCTGTTGATTGGTGCCAAAGGGCAGCGCTTAAGGAATGCGAAAATTTTCAGTAGTTCAATATAGTACGAGAAAGGCTTAATCTTAAATTATGCTAATGCTCCCTTGGTTTTCAGGGAGCATTTAATTAAGTGTTTTCATCTAGGTGTTGTGAGCATAATGAAAGCTGTTTTATGAAAATTAATAAACATGAATTTAAAATTTTCACCATTAACTTATTTTCGTAGCCTGAAGAGTGATAGGCCTGCTGGGTTGATTAACCTGATTAAAGGTTATTCAACTTATTTGGAAAACAATAAAATAAACCAGAGAACATTAATTAATTATATAGGTTCTTTAAAAAAATTTTATCAGTTTATTGGTGATATTGAGGTGAAAAAAATTTCTGATGAAATGATTAATAAGGAGTTTATTAGCCATTTAAGAGAGTTGCAGGGTTTGTCGCTATCTACCGCAATGATGACACTTCAACACTTGAGGTATTTTTTTCAATATTTAGAAAATATTAATATCGAATCACTGAACTCCGATAAAATTATTGATAAAAAAATAAATAACACTATTCTTAAGGAACACCGTACATCTTATCATCGTGACTTCTTAGAAGATGAGGAGCTTGAAGCGTTATTAAATTATTGGAGAAACTCTGAACATGGGGTTAATCCTAGGATGATGAGAAATCAATTGATAATACAAATTTTAGCTGATACTGGCATGACCGTGCATGAAATGACACTACTTTTTAGAGATAACGTTGACCTTAAGAAGGGGACAATCAATATTCAGTATAAAAATAGTAAATATTATTATAAGAATCGAGAACTTGATTTGCCACGAGCGACGCTAGGATTGTTAGAAAAATATTTTGATTTGCGGAAAGACAGGTGTCAATGCTTAGTAGTTGCTTTTAAGCCACAAAACGAATTTATCGTTGAGGCCTGGCCGCTAACCGAGAGGAGTATTCAGAGGATTGTAGTTGATACGTTAAAAAACGTTGGCATTAATAAGAAAATTACTCCATCAGTATTCAGGAATACAAAATTTTTAGATTTGTATAAACGTGAGGTTAGAGTAAGCGAAATTAAGCGGTTGATGGGGATTAATCCTTCGTCAACTAGTTATTTTAGGTATATAAGAAATTATAAACATAAAAATTATAGGTACAATCTACCTTTTAAAGAAAGTAATGATTGACTGTTAATTGTGTTAACACTTTTTAAGAATGTTTATGCCATTTGTGGATAAGTTTACTTTTTATCTTATTTTAGCTGAGAAAAAAACAAATTATTTTTTTAAAATGTTATAATCTAATATATAATAATATAGGCTGAAATCTTGACGCTTTTTTAATATCGGTTAGAATAATATTGTTCCTACTTAGCCTAAAATATTGATTTAATCTCGGTGCCGTGAAGTGCTAAGTTGCCCGAGACGACCTTCTCAGTTTTTCTGGGTGGGTTGTCTCGGGCTTTTTGTATACCGTGGAGAGTCAAAAGCTGTTGATTCATCTCCACGGGTCGACAGCTTTTAACTATGCTTTCCGAAATCGCAATAAAGGAATTTGTAGCAATTTACTACAAGAGATATGGTGTAACTTTAACCCAAGAACAGGCTAGAGAAGCAGCTTTTAAGTTGTTGAATATGTTTCAGGTAATCTACAGGCCGATTGGAAAAGATGGTGTTAAGTTAGTTAACACCAAAGAAAGCGATGGTTCATCATAAAAATTATAGCTGGGCAGTCTTTCCCTTGGTTTGCTGGATAAACATTAACCAAGCAAAAGCTTACTGGGTGATAAAGGCATCCAGGAAATAATGTGGCCAGAGACTAAGTCCGTGGGTAGCCTGGTGACTTGCCCCACGGCATTTCCTCTGTCCATATTGCTAATTAAATCAGCTATGATAATCAATCAATCATGTCTTTCCTTAATTAGGAAAGGGAAGTCACCTAATTTAAGGTATTGATAAAAGTAATAATGTTATGAATCTTGATTTTCATGCGAGTGAAACTGGGAAGCAGTATGGTAAAAGTACGACCAAACTTTTTCAGGTAAAATTAAAACCAGAGGAGTATGACATGATTGATAGTTTTATCAAGGAACAAGGCATAACAAAGCGTAATTATATGGTTCGTTCGTTTGCCGTCGTGAAGAAAATAATTAAGCAAAAGTTCATTAAGCAGGCCAGCCAACAATTTGCTGATTATGGTAATAAATATTTGAAAAAGAAGGGACGATAATAACTTTAAAAACTTTAAGGTAATGAGTGACGTTTCAAATGAAAATTTTAAGATGTCATCAGGTGGCCGACCGACTACGGATGAAAGCGAAGAGCATTTTGCCAGAGCTTTAATTTTGTACCTGCATGGGTTGAGGAGTGGGAGCGAGATAGGAAGGCGGTTACACATAAGCCCACAGGCTGGTTGTAACTTGTTGAAGAAAGTGCGTGAACACCTTAATGAACAACTTCTTGCCAAGGAGAAAACAGCAGCAGATTTTGAATTTCAGAGGGTTCAGGCGATTGAAATGGCAAATGACTTACTGTGTGAGGCGTGGAATATTTTTTCTTTAGGTAGTTTATCGGTCAGGATTCAGGCATTAAATATTATTCTGTCAGTACAAAAATATATTGCCGAGTTGTCTGGTGCAATGGTTGGTGTTGCTACCAGGAACATCATCGCTCAGAAATATGGCGAAGACTGGGTTAAGGAGTTGGTCTCTCGTAACAAGTATGCAGGCATGAGCACGGCAGAGTTACAAAGTCGACTTGATTACCTCCATCAGGAAATTGAAAAACAAGAACAAGAAAAGTTGAAGAAGTAGTTCGGTTAGGATGCTGAGAGAGGTAAATTTAAGGTTGATTTTTTAAGCAATTATGACTAATATGGAGTTATAACTAAATATGCGCGCTAACACATTATGAAGCCCTCATCAGGCTGTGTTAGCGCGCAGACAGACTTCGGTCTGTTAAAACTGGTGAGGGCCTTATAGTCCCTCCATATTAGGGGAATTTTATGAAAAAATGCCAATTTTGCGCCGAGGAAATCCAGGACGAGGCAATCGTCTGCAAACATTGCGGCAAGGAACTTAAAAAGAACACTACGCCATCGGCAAAAAAGAAATCAAGCCTTGGTTCTTGGAAAAGCTGGGCATTTATCGTCGGTTCAATTTTTATCATAGCTATATTTATTAACCAAGGAATCGAAAAGAATACGGATGAAATTGCGAACGGTAAGTATCAGAACACTGGCCAGAATCAGCAACCAAAAATGGTTCGTGAAACTGGTGCAGAAGCATTCCTTAGGCTTCCTGACAACCCAGACCCTAACCAGGCAATAATGTTGACCAAAAATAAGGAAGATTACAGTCAGGTTTTTAAGGCTCTTGATGCTCAAGATTATTTAGGCTTGCTTGAAATTCCAGGGGCGTTCGCTGTACACAACGGTTCACGGGCTAAAGTTATTGAAACTTCCGTCACTATGGTTAAGGTCAGAATTATGGCAGGGGTATTGGATGTTGATAATGATAAAGTTGGCATGGCTGGCTGGCTTCCGACTGAATGGGTAGTCGACCGATAAATATTTTTTATAGGAAAGTGATGGCAGACGATAGTCGAGCAATAAAATATTTCATCTATGCGCGCAAGTCTACGGAATCGGAGGACAGGCAAGTCTTGTCGTTAGCTTCACAAATTGATGCCTTAGAGGAAATTGCAAAGAGGGATGGGTTGCATGTCGTTGGCAAGATGTCTGAATCAAAATCAGCTAAGCAACCTGGTCGTGAAGTTTATGGCGACATGATAAACAAGATTAAGCAGGATAAAGCCCAGGGTATCCTCTGTTGGAAATTGGATAGGCTTGCAAGAAACCCGATTGACGGCGGTGAAATAGCTTGGCTTATACAGCAGGGAATAATTAAGCATATAAAAACACCCAGTAAGGATTATTTCCCAACCGACAATGTCATGTTGATGAGCGTCGAGTTCGGCATGGCCAACCAATTCATCATTGATTTGAAAGCAAATACCAAACGCGGGCTGATGGCGAAAGTTAAAAGTGGTTGGTGTCCCTGCGTTTCGAAGCCTGGCTATATGGGTGATAGGTTTAGTTCGAAAGGCGAAAAGAAAATCATGTCTGACCCTGAACGTTTCCCGTTATTGGAGAAAGCTTTCGATTTGATGCTGTCAGGGACATGTAGCCCGCCACAAATTTTAGAAAAACTGAATAACGAATGGGGCTACAGGACACCAATCAAGAAACGGGTGGGCGGTAAACCGTTGAGCAAGAGTTCGATTTATCGGATTTTAACTGACCCGTTTTATTATGGAAAATTTGAATATCCAATGGGCAGCGGCAATTGGTACGACGGCAAGCACGAGACGATGATTACTGAAGGGGAATATTGGAGAATCCAGGAGTTGCTTGGCCGTAAAGGTAAGCCACGGCCAAAGAAGCACAAGTTCGCTTTTACGGGGCAGATTAGGTGCGGAGAGTGCGGTTCGATGATTACCGCTGAGGAGAAATTCAAGATTAATAAGGGCAACGGCCTTATCCACCACTACACTTATTACCGTTGCACTAAAAAGAAATTGAGTAGTTGTTCGCAAAAAACCATTTCAGTACATGAGTTGGAGAAACAAATTGACGAACATTTGCAGCGAGTATCAATACCAGAAGATTTTAAGGATTGGGCGGTCAAATGGCTGAAGGAAATCAACGGTAAGGAAATTGAGGATAGGACGGTGGTTTACAAGTCCCAGCAAGCCGCTTACAACGACGCACAGCGGCAGCTTGATAACTTGACCCAAATGAGGTTGAGGGAATTGTTAACTGACGAGGAATATCTCCAACAGAAAGACAAGCTCTTAAAGCAACGCGAACGGTTTGCCGAACGCTTGCGCGATACGGAGCAACGTGCCGACAGTTGGTGCGACCAAGTCGAGAAAACGTTTGAGTTCTCTTGCCACGCCCGTCATTGGTTTATGAATGGTGACTTAATTGCGAAGAAAGCTATCCTGGCTTCGTTAGGTTCGGACTTCACCCTCAAGGACAGGAAATTAAACATAAATTTGCAGAAACCTTTTGAAATAATGGAAAAAGGTTTTGCTGACATGCGACTTAAGCAGGTTTGGTTAGAACCTGCAACAATAGGCTTATTTGACAAAAAAAACACCTCCCCTGCGCGGGGAGATGTCTTCTGGGGTGGCATACGGGAATCGAACCCGTAATGCGAGTGCCACAAACTCGCGTGATAACCGTTTCACCAATGCCACCATGTTGATTGTTAATCCGCCCCCAGTAGGAATCGAACCTACATCTTAGGCTCCGGAAGCCCACATTCTATCCGTTGAACTATAGGGGCTCAATTACGTTTACTTGAAGCGAAGATTGGCGTCCCAGGAAGGACTCGAACCTTCAACCTACAGCTTAGAAGGCTGTTGCTCTATCCGGTTGAGCTACTGGGACTCGAGACTAGAACAAAATGAGTCTAGCAAAAAAATGACTGAAAGTCAATCGTCTATTTTTTCTTTTTTCGCTGGTGGAACGATTTGTACACCTCTTTAAGCTGTTGATTAGTGATATGAGTGTAAATTTGGGTGGTGGTGATTGATGAGTGTCCGAGCATTGCCTGGACCGACCGAATATCGGCGCCATTGATTAGCAAGTCAGTGGCAAAACTGTGGCGCATCGTGTGTGGCGTGACGTTTTTAGTGATGCCGGCCGCCTTGGAATATTTTTTAATCAGGCGTTGAATGCTTCGGGGAGTTAAATTTTCTGGCTGCTCTTTGCCTTTAGCCCGGTCATGTCGGACAAACAAGCTGTCGGCCAAATCTTTGCGGGCGTCTAGGTATTGTTTGAGCCAGTATTTGGTTTGGTTTGAAAGAAACACTACTCGTAGCTTGAGGCCTTTACCGCGGATGGTAAATTCATCTTTTTGTAAGTTGATTTGATCGCGTTTTAGTTTAGCCATTTCGGAAACCCGCAAGCCAGTTGAAAAAAGCATTTCCAAAATTGCTTTGTCGCGAAGCTGGATAATTTTTGCTTCAGTCGTTTTGAGCGGCGCCTCCAATAGTCGTTCTAGGTCGTCGCCTTCCAGAAAGTCAACCTGACGCTCTGGCATTTTAGCCAGTTCAATTTTTTCCGGTGCCAGTGAGGCGATATCGCGCTTGGCAAGGTATTTCAAAAATGACCGCAGCGCGATTAAATGATAATTCTGAGTTGATTTTTTTAGATTTTCGCCGTAGTGATCAACTTCGCGATTTAGCCAGAGCCGGTAGCGGCGAATTAGCTCTATGTCAATTTGAGCAGGGGATTTAATCTTGGCCCAATCGACAAAGCGCCGGAGGTAGAAATCATAATTTCGAACCGTGTTGATACTACGGCCTTTCTCGATTTCTAAGTATTCTAAAAATTCTTGGATCAGTTTAAGCATGGTTATATTTTACGACACTTCATCAGTTTTGCCAATGATTACAGGCTGTCGGTTGACAATGGTCAATAATTATGATATTGTTGAGGTGATTTATAACTAATTGACGCTATCTCGGTTTTGCCAAAATTTTGACAAAACTTGGATATATCGTCACCGAAAGGGCCAAGCTAATGTTAGATAAAAGAAAAAAAGAGCGGATCATTGCTAAGTATAAAACCCATGACAGTGATACCGGTTCTTCACAGGTGCAAATCGCTATTTTGACTGAAGAGATCAAAGAGCTGACCAAGCACTTAAAAGATCACAAAAAAGATTTTTCCTCACGCAGAGGATTGTTAAAGAAAGTGGCTGAAAGACGGCGACTTTTGAATTATTTACGGCGCGAAGATCAGGCTGCACATGAGCAGATCGTTAAAGATTTGAAACTTAAAGTGGTTAAAATTGAAGAAGAAGAGCAGAAAGCGGCGTTGGCAGAGGAAGATTTTGGCGACACCGTTGAGGCCGAAGAAGCTGAAGCAGAGCCAGAAGTTAAAGAAGAATAAAAATAAAATTAAAACGTATGCTTAAACATCGAGAGCAACGAATTGGTGTATTCGTGGATGTTGCCAATATGTACCATTCAGCAAAAAATTTGTATGGTGCTAAAGTTAATTTTCAGGAAGTGTTAAGAACGGCGATTGCCGACCGCAAATTAATTCGCGCGATTGCATATGTGATTCGTTCAGAGTCCGAAGAAGAGCGCGGATTTTTTGGTGCTCTTGATAATCAGGGGTTTGAAGTGAAAGCCAAGGATTTGCAGGTGTTTGCCGGTGGTGCTAAAAAAGCTGACTGGGATGTCGGTATTGCAATGGATTGTATTAAGATGGCTAGTAAGCTTGACAGTGTTATTCTGGTTTCCGGCGACGGTGACTATGTGCCATTGGTGACTTATTTGCAGGAAAATAAAGGTTGCCAGGTTGAAGTATTAGCCTTTGGCAAAACCACCTCGGCCAGATTGATTGAGGCCGTTGATGATTTTATTGATCTGGGCAAAGATCCAAAGAAATTTTTAATCCACGGTCCAGTACAAAATAAAAGCAAACTGATAAGCAATATTAAAAAGCTGACTCAGAAACGATAATTAAAATTAAGTACGGCTGATAGAAAATATTTTTAGCGTTGTTAGTAGACACCTTTCACTTTTCAAAAAAGTGGCAGATGTATACTAGTGACGTGAAGCACATTTATATCAGCCGGGAAAGGAATTTTTTATGACAAAAAATACTTTCAAGACTGATTTAGCAGGTAAAGAGCTAATCATCGAAACCGGTGAGTTGGCGAAACAAGCTAACGGTTCTTGTACGGTACGCTACGGCGATACCGTTGTTTTGGCTACTGCGGTGATGGGCGGTATTCGTGAGGGAGTTGATTTTTTCCCGTTGTCTGTTGATTACGAAGAGCGGTTGTATGCCGCCGGAAAAATTAAGGGCAGTCGCTGGATTAAGCGCGAAGGACGTCCGACTGACGAGGCTATTTTGACATCTCGGCTGGTTGACCGCTGTGTCCGGCCGCTGTTTCCTAAAGAAATCAAAAATGAAATTCAAGTCATTTTAACTGTACTGTCTTTTGATAACGAAAACGATTCAGATGTCGTTGGGTTGATTGCTGCCTCGGCAGCGTTGGCTATTTCCAACATTCCATGGGATGGTCCGTTGGCTGGTGTTCGTATTGCTCGCATTGACGGTCAATGGGTTGTTAATCCTTCCTTTGAAGCCCGGGAAAAAGCTGAATTGCAATTAGTGGTTGCTGGAATGAATAATAAAGTTTTAATGATTGAAGCGGAAGGTTTGGAGGCGTCAGAAGATTTGGTTTATGAAGGTATTGAACTTTCAATGAAACATATTAACCCGTTAATTGATGCTATTAATGAATTAGTTAAAAAAGTCGGCGTCGCCAAAGTAGCAATTCAAAACCCTGCCGGCGAGGCCGATGAAGAAACTCCTGAAGCTCATAAAGAGCTGTTGGAAAAGGCGCAATCCTGGATTGCTCAAAATACTCCGAAAGTGTTGTTTGACACCAAACTGCCGACCAAAGCTGAACGGAAAGCAGCGCTTGGCAAATTAAAGGAAGAGCTGATGGCATATTTAGAAAGTGAAAACATCGGCAAAGATCGCCGTAAGAAGGCATCTCCATTATTTGATCAGTATGTTGACAAAGAAATTGGCCGCGCCATTTTGGAAGAAGATAAGCGTGTTGACGGTCGCAAGCTGACGGAGATTCGTTCACTTAGTGCTGGTGTTGGATTATTGCCGCGCACGCACGGTTCGGCTCTATTTAACCGTGGTGAAACGCAGATTCTTTCAATTGTCACGCTTGGCGCGCCTGGTGATGAGCAGTTTTTGGACGGTTTGGAAGAAAGCGGCCGCAAGCGCTTTATGCATCATTATAATTTTCCTCCGTATTCAGTTGGTGAAACCGGCCGTCTCGGCTCTCCGGGTCGGCGTGAAATTGGTCACGGCGCTTTGGCCGAAAAAGCTTTGCGACCGATGATGCCTGATAAAGAGGTTTTCCCGTATACTATTCGCGTTGTTTCAGAAGTTTTGGGCTCAAACGGATCATCGTCAATGGGCTCAACTTGTGGTTCTAGTTTGGCATTAATGGATGCTGGGGTACCAATTAAAAAGCCGGTAGCCGGCATTGCGATGGGTGTTGCTTCTGACGAAGAGGCTGGTAAGTTTAAGGTATTGACCGATTTGCAGGATTTGGAAGACGGCGTGGGCGGTATGGACTTTAAGATTGCCGGTACTGCCGACGGCATTACTGCTATTCAGCTTGATACGAAAACTAAAGGTTTACCGCTTGAAGTTGTAAAACAAACTCTTACCCAAGGCTTAAAAGCACGCTTGGAAATCTTGCAGGTAATGAATAAGGCCATTAGTGAACCGCGAACAGAGCTGTCAAAATATGCACCGCGCATTATCAGTTTCAAGATTGATCCGGAAAAGATCCGCGAAGTCATTGGTCCGGGCGGTAAGGTGATTAATAAGATTATTGAAGAAACTGGTGTTCAAATTGATATTGAACAGGATGGTACCGTGATGGTAACGGCCATTGCTGGATCGGATTCGGACAAAGCGGTTGAATGGATTAAGAATATTGTTAAAGAGGTTGAGGTTGGTGAAATTTACACCGGTAAAGTTTCACGCATTCTTGATTTTGGCGCCCTGGTTGACATCTTGCCTGGTCAGGATGGCATGGTGCACATTTCTGAAATTGCGCACTACCGTGTTGGCAAGGTTAGCGATGAGTTAAAGATTGGTGATGAGGTAAAAGTAAAAGTCATTGGCATTGATGAAAAGGGGAGAGTTAACCTTTCAATTAAAGCTTTGAAAGAGCGGCCCGAAGGACAAGAAGATACTCATCAGTCTCGCGATCACAAAAAACCGTTTCGCAAAAGATTTTAAGTAAAATCAAAACGTCATGACAGACCCCTTCACTGATTATTCAGCCCCGCTTTCAGTGAACGAACATCGTTCACAAAAAAAGCATTGGTCTTGGTTGATTGGTGGAGGGGTTTTGTGTTTGGTTTTAGTGAGTTGCTTTTTCTGGTGGTGGTTAAAAAAAATAACTGTTGATCCATTTATAACATTGGCACCCATCGATTCAGTTTTTTATTTAACGGCTCGTGATTCTGTGATGCCGTGGGGAGCCGGCATCACAGACATTCCAATCATTTCACTATTTTCTGATTTTAATTTGTTGGTTGATAAGTCAACAAGGGTATCGTATGTCTTAGTACCTAATTCATCAAATGGACTTGAACCAGTTTATTTTTTTCAGATTAATCATCTTACTGATTTAGAAAATGTCATTTCACAATTTCCGCATCATTATCAAGGCGACAATTATATAGTAATTGCCAAAAATCAGGAAACGCTTGATAAGATTCTTGAGGTGCAAAAAGCTAAAACCTTTTCTGCTTCAGTGGTAATTGAAAATCAATTTTCAAATCAGCAAGTTAGCTTTGTTTTGAGTAGCCATAATTTGAAACAGTATCTTAGTGCATATCCAGAATTACAGTATCGATTATTAGCAAAGTTAATCACAAAAGACATTGTCGGAGTTTTGAACCAAAAAAGTGATCAGTGGATTTTTGAAATTAAAAACAATATTGGCGGAACTTCAACTACGCCGATTATAACTTCTTTGCCCCAAGACTTTAAGGTATTTTTTTCTGGGGTAAATCTTTTTGCGGTTTTTCAAAACTGGGGTGAGGCCGATTTGGGTATTGACGCTGCGTTTAAGCAGGTTGTGAATGGCTTGCTATCAGTTTATGATTTTGATGTGACTAGTTTGGTGACAAATATCATTAACCGTCCGGCAGATATTATTTTGTTTGATGCCGGCAGTAGCAACGTTTTTGGTTTTGATTTTATGATGGTGTTTGATTTAGTACCTGAAGCTGAATTGGCCGGGCTAGAAAAACTAGTTACAATTATTTTGGCTCAAAAATTTCCGCAAGAAGTCGTTCGAGTGTTGCCTGATCAGTCGGTTGTGACCGAATTAAAGGCTGAACCCGAATATTGGCAATGGCAAACTGAAGAAATCTCAACTAGTAGTGTTATCCATTACGTATCTGAACCAAGAGTTGATTTTAATTTTGCATACGCCGCGGTTGATGGTAAGGTTTTTGTTTCTAATTCGCCCGACCGCTTAAAACAATTTATAAGCGGGCAACTATTGCCGCTTTCGGAACTGACAAATTGCGGAGTTGGTACTCATCAGGGTGGTTTGGCAGTTATTAATCGGGGTCAGAAATTGTTTGATTACACGCTTGATCAGTATGTAGTGATGAACCAGTTAAATAGTCAGACAACAGTTGGCTGTTTTAGTTATTAACAGTGGGGTGTGGATAAAATGTTAATAACAAAAAGTTAAATAAACAATATTATTTTTGGTTTGTAAAGGAAAGAATATTGCTAATTTAAAGCAATATTTTTATTTTTAGTCAAAAAAGATTGACAAAGTGGTTTATCCGTGATATACTAATTATGTAAGTTGATTCAAGCCGCTATACATTGAAAACTTTAAAAAAGTTTCCCCAAAAAAGTATTTGGAGAAATTTTTTTCTTCTCTACTACTCTTCAACAAAGGGAGTGTAAATCTGACTACATTCCACAAAAACAAAAAGCAAAAATAGCGGTTGAAAGGACCCAACAAAGAGAGTCCTAACCAAAGAGAGGTAGAGGAGCGCTTCAGTCAGTAGAAGCTATATTACCACTTAGTGGTTGATGCTTGTGCATTCAGTGGATAGAAAATCAGATTAACTTGGTTTTCTGCCCACTGAGTGCTCATGCGACCGCTTAAGTGTTTCTAAGGCGCGGTCGCCATTTAACAATGTTATCATTGGGCGCTCTCCGCGCCTTCTTTTTTTTGTTTGAGAGTCAATATTGACATCATTAGGCGTTGGGCTTATCATTAATATAATAAAATATATGGATTCAAAAACCATTGAGACAATTAAGAATAATCTTGAGGCAGAAAAAAAGCGTTTGGAAATGGCGCTGGGAGATTTTGCGACTAAAGATGAAAGCCTGCCGGGAAACTATCGGTCTGATTTTCCTGAATATGGAAATGATGAAGATGAAAATGCAAATGAGGTTGCAGAGTATAGTGACCGATTAAGTATTGAACACACATTGGAAACGCAGCTTCGTGATGTTAAAAAAGCTCTAGACAGTATTGCTAAGGGTGGATATGGTGTTTGCAAGCACTGTGGTAAACCGATTGAAGAGCAGCGTTTGTTAATCCGCCCGACGTCCACGTCGTGTGTTGAATGTAAAAAGAAATTAAAGGGCGAAGCGTAGATGTTTAAAAAATTATTTCCTTGGCTTGTTGTTGCTTTGATTTTATTTCTGGTTGATCGGTGGTTAAAGTATTGGTTTATCAAAAACCCTTCTGAAATTATCGGTGAGGGTTTTTTTGATGGTGTTAGTTTTAGCTTGGCGAAAAATGCCGGTATCGCGTTTGGTTTTGGCTTTAATCGTGTGGCTTTAATCGTAATAACAATTATTTTGATTCTGATTATGTTTCGATTGTTGATTAAATCGTTTCTGGAACAGGAATTAACGCAAGTTGTTAGTTTCATCTTAATTATTGTAGGCGCGTTTTCTAATTTGTTTGATCGTATGCGGTTTGGGTTTGTGGTTGATTATATTGATGTTGCCTGGTTTACCGTTTTTAATCTTGCTGATGCTGCAATTACCATTGGCGTTGCCGTTCTGGTCATTGTTTCTTTTTTACATGCCAAGGCTGGACAAAACTAAAAAAATTTTTTAAACTGGTGTAAGACAAGTAAATAACCAATCAACATAGCGCACCTAATTATTGAGGTGTGTTTTTATGTCCGCCAAAGTTTATTCCGCCGCTGTTCTCGGTTTGAATTGTGAACTGGTTGAAGTTGAAGCTGATTTAAGCCCGGCGTTGCCCGGTATTTTTGTAGTCGGTTTGCCCGATAAGGCGGTTGATGAATCGCGTGAGCGGGTCAGATCCGCAATTAAAAATTCCAGTTTGTTGATGCCACGCGGTAAAGTGACAATTAATCTCGCTCCGGCTGACTTGAAAAAAGAAGGTCCGTCGTATGATCTGCCGATCGCCGTAAGTATTTTATTGGCGTCAAATCAAATTAAATTGGACGAAGCCCAGCAGAAACTGTTTGTCGGTGAGCTAGCCTTGGACGGCAACTTGCGGCCAATTAACGGAGTTTTGGCGATTTGTCTTTTTGCAAAAAAGCATGCCATTAAAGAGATATATTTACCAGCCGCTAATGTTAAAGAGGCAAGCCTAGTATCGGGGTTGAATTTATATGGTTGTCAGAGTTTGAAACAGTTAGTGAACCATTTTCGTCGAGAGGAAACGATTAAACAGTATATTGCTGGTGCGTCCTCATCTCCGGAGTTACACAATTCATCCTATGATATGGCGTACGTTAAGGGCCAACAACACGTTAAGCGCGCTTTAGAGATTGCGGCTGCTGGCGGCCACAATATTCTTATGAGCGGCCCGCCTGGTTCTGGCAAGACGCTTTTAGCAAAGAGTATGACAACAATTTTGCCGGCGATGACTAAAGATGAAGCCTTAGACGTAACTATGATTTACAGTGTGGCCGGGTTATTGTCACCCGCCACCCCATTGGTGACTATTCGGCCGTTTCGTAGTCCGCATCATACAGCTTCCGGCGTGGCACTGGTGGGCGGCGGCACTTGGCCGCGGCCGGGTGAAATATCATTAGCACATCGCGGAGTGTTGTTTCTGGATGAATTTCCCGAATTCTCACGAAGCGTGTTGGAAAATTTGCGCCAGCCGCTAGAGGATGGCGTGATTTCAGTTTCACGAGCCGCCGGGACACTGCAGTTTCCGGCTCAGTTTATGCTGGTTGCGGCGATGAATCCTTGTCCGTGCGGCTATTTAAATGACCCTGAACATCAGTGTATTTGTTCGCCGTCGCAGATTATCAATTATCAAAAAAAGATTTCCGGCCCGCTGCTTGACCGTATTGATTTGCACGTTGAGGTACCAAAAGTAAAATTTGATAAATTGACTCAAAATGTTTTATCAGAACCTTCTTCGGCGATTCGTCAGCGGGTTGAAGCGGCACGGCGCGTGGCACAACAACGGTTTAAAGATATGGCGATTATTACGAACGCTGAAATGAGTTCACGCCTGGCAAAAGAATTTTGCACGGTTGATGATGAGACGCTAAATTTGTTGCGCCAGGCAGTCGATCAGCTTAGCCTGTCAACCCGATCATATTTTCGGATTCTTAAATTGTCGCGCACTATTGCCGATTTGGCTGGTGAAAAAGATATTAAATTAGAACATGTAGCTGAGGCATTACAATATCGGCCAAAGATTGAATAGATTGACAGAAAATCCATAGTGTATTACATTTTTTGTTACATTGATGTTTTGGTGTTCTTTTTCGCTGCAACCCTGAAAGGATTGGTGCCATGCCTAAGAAAACGGTATGCGAGTGGTTTATCAAGCCGCTTGACGATTTTACCAACGAAGCCATTGCCCGCCTGATGGCTGATCGCTGTGAGTCAGACGTCAGCAGCTTGAATTTTTCCTTGGTGGATAATCAAGGCGAAAGCCATGATGTGTGGAGCGTTGACTATCCTGTGGTGGCAACGTTTCAAAGATCAAAACAACCAGTCCGGTTTAAGGTTTTTACCCGCGAGGGCAGATCCTCTCCGCTCCGGCCGTGGAAGTTTGGCGTTCGTCGTCGGCAGGTGAAGCCAAAAGTCCATAAGAGGGCTGTGTCGTGAGACGCGACGATGTTGCCGTTATGGCTCGTCTTCCCATTCAAGTTTGAATGGGTTTTTCTTTATTTGGGCTTTGGCTAGACTTATTGGGATAAAAGTATTATTATAACAATGCTTTATTAATATTTTGATCATGAAAAATAATTTAAAGATAGCCCTTGGGGGCATTGGCGAAGTGTTTACCAAGCCTTTATATTTGCTATTAGCTGCTGGTATTACTCTGATATTATTTTTAGCCGGGATGTGGTTTAATAATTATGGTCTTCTTGGGCAAATTTTGTTCTCCGGAACCTACGGAGCTACTGCTAAACTGAAAATATTCTTTAGCTCTTTTCAGATTTTATTGACTAATTATGATATTATTGATCAGTTTTTAATTGTTTTACTGTCTTTATTAATAGGAATAAATGTTTCGTTGCAGGCGTATTATTTTAGGAAGCGTGCAACGTTACAAAAAATCGCTGGGGGCAGTTTGCTGGGGGCAGTGCTTGGGTTTTTGGGTGTCGGATGCGCGTCGTGTGGTTCAATTGTTGTTACGTCGTTATTCGGTTTTTCGGCATCAGCCGGCTTTTTGGGGGTGTTGCCCTTTGGTGGGCTGGAGTTTGGGATCGTTGGATTTTTGATTTTACTCATTTCTACGTACTTAATAGCTAAAAAAATCAACTCGCCGTTGATTTGCTGATAAAATCTTATGTTTAAAAAATTTTTATTTATCGTTTCGCTTGTAGTTATTGCAACGCTTGGTATTTTACCAACAATGCTATCCGCTCAAGTTCAACCTGTAGACAAGGTGACCATTGAAGTCTTTGAACGGTTGGAATGTACGCATTGCCAGAACGAAAAAGCATTTTTGACCGATCTAGCTTCGCGCCGCGACGATTTTGTTGTTAATTTTTATGACATCGCCGAAACTCAAAATCGTGATAATTGGGTTAGACTTGCCGAGTTAAAGGGTTTACCGAAAGTAACGCCAATTACCATTATTGGTACTACTGTTATTCAGGGTTTTGACCAGCCTGAAACAACCGGACGCTATTTTGAACAGTTGATTGATGATAATAAGACGAAGCCGCGTCTTACTTTAGAAGAATTTTTAAATCAAGGTGCATCGGGGGAAGTGCAGAAAGCCAATGAGGGGTGCGACGAACACTCGGACACTTGCAGCATCGGCTCTAGTGCCGTGCCTCTTTTTGTGAGCTTGCCGTTTATCGGCCCTATTGATGTTGAAGGTTTTTCGCTCGGCGGCCTCTCGATGGTGTTGGGGTTTGTTGACGGGTTTAATCCATGTGCCATGTGGGTTTTGGTTACTTTTTTGATTGTGCTAGCACAGGTTGGTGATCGCCGTCGGATGTGGCAAGTTGCCGGGCTGTTTATTGTGGCTGAAGCAATCATGTATTATTTGATATTAAATGTTTGGTTTACGGCTTGGGATTTTGTCGGTCTGGACGGTGTTATTACTCCACTCGTTGGTTTGGTTGCGATTGGCGGAGGTATTTTCTTTTTGTATGAATGGCGTAAATCTGACGGAACTTGCAAGGTAACTAACTACGAGCAGCGTTCCAAGACCTCGCGAAAAATCCGTGATTTGGTTTCGCAACCGTTTACTATTTTGACTGTTGTGGGCGTTATTGCTTTGGCATTTTCAGTTAATATTATTGAATTTGCCTGTTCAATTGGCATTCCTCAGGCATATACCAAAATTATTGAGCTTAACAATCCCGGATTTTGGCTGACGCAGTGGTTTATGGGGCTCTACATTTTGTTTTATATGGTTGATGATTTAATTGTTTTTGGTATTGCGTTGTACAGCTTTGAAAAAATTGGACTTACGACTAAATATTCCAAATGGTCTAATCTAGTTGGCGGTATATTGATGATCATGTTGGGGTTGATTTTGATATTTAAGCGCAGCTGGCTGGTTTTTTAGTTAAGCAATCAAAAAAACACCCGGAAATAAACCGGGTGTTTTTTTATTTTGTTACTGAACGTAGTAGAGCGGATTTTTTCTGGCGCCGCCAACCCGAACCTCAAAGTGATTATGTGGTCCAGTGGATCGTCCAGTTGAACCTTCAGCTGCAATAACATCTCCCTTACTGACGGCGTCACCAACCTTAACATACAGTTTGCTTAAATGGCCATAGAGTGTTTGAGTGCCATTACCATGGTCAATAATAATATAAGTTCCGTAGCCACCATTCCAGCCGCTCTGGGCGGTGATTACCTTTCCAGAGTCAGCGGCATAAATGTCAGACCCAAGCGGACAGGCAATGTCGACGCCAGAGTGACGTAGACGGAAGTATTGGGTAATGCGGCGGCAGGTTGAGGGCCACTGCATTTTGCCGGTGGCAACTACCTTTGGTTGGCTAGTGGCAGGTGTTGGTGCGGTAAAACTGCGGAATGTGTACGTTGGAGCAGTTTCAATTTTTTTGCCGCCAGGAATCATTAGTTGTTCGCCAACTGTTAGATCATCAGCGGAAGCTAATTTATTGAATTCAATAATATCGTCGGACTCTACACCGTACGTTTTGGCAATTTTTGCCAGCGTGTCGCCTCTGGCGACTTTGTGTCGAATGCCCGCGGTCGGCAAAATGGTTAATTTGTCGCCAGGACGGATTAGGCTGTAGGCAGTAAGATTATTTTCCCACAAAATGGTACTGGCCGTGATGCCGAACTTTTCGGCAATTTCTGAAATAGTATCTCCTTGTTGAATAGTGTAATAGACAATTTTATCACGTTGGCGAAGTTCTTGTTCGAGCGGAGACAAAATTGGGCTGATGACAGCGCTGTCGCCGGCAACAGTCGGCGGCAATACATCGTCGGCTGAGCCGTTATCTGCGAGGGTTGGTGAAGCTTCAACGCCGGTTTCACCAAGATAGCGAGTGACTTTGCCGCTGGTAACTAGCGGTCCTTCTTCTTCAACAATGCCCAGGTCCTGGTCGCTGACTAATTGAGCAACGATGCTAGTCTGGCCGTATTCGGACCGACGGGTTTCATAGGCATTAAGGTTGGCGGCGAGCGTTAAGATGGAAATGACAATGATAATTGTATGGGTGAGATATCGTCGTGAAAACGGATGAATGAGGTGATGTCTGATTTTTTGCGGAGCGTAAAATTTATTAAAAATTTTTTTAAATACGGAATAGATTTTGTAAACCGGTAAAATCAGCTTTAAGAAGAAAAACCGCCCAATGGTTCCAAGCGGTTTGGCAAGCCGGCGCAAAAATCGGGGAGATTTTTCTTTGATCGCCGCCAGGGTTCGGACGCTGCTGGCTAAGGCTTTGATTGCAATAATTTTTAACTTATCGCCGATATAGTTAGTTGTTAATTTTAAGCAAAAATTTAAACAAATAACATATATATAAATACCATATTAACCATCTCAATGTCAATTGATAAAGTGGGGTAATTGTGGTAAATTGAGAGTGTTAAAATTAAAAAAATTAAAGTAAATTTATGAGTTCGGTTTTAATTTTGGTAATCATTTTAGTAATAGTAGTTTTGGGATTTTTAATAGCCTTTTTTATGCTGAGCCGTAAAATTGCCGACTTGACCGGTTCTCAGAAGTCAGACCAGTCTTTGTTAATGTTACAAAATCAAATTAACGAAATTACTAAAACGCTGGATAATAAACTTGGTCAGTCAACGGAAGTATTACAGCGGCAATTTAGTGATAATTTGAGTATTGTTCGTAGTGTGGCGCAGGAGTTAACCAGTTTGCGTGAAACCAACAGACAGGTTCTGGGAGTGCAGGACCAAATTCAAAAATTAGAAAAAGTGTTGACCAGTCAGAAACTGCGAGGCAATCTTGGTGAGGCGGGTTTACAGCTGGTGTTGGAAAATATCTTACCGCCGACCGCATACAAAATGCAGTATAAATTTGATGACGGTGACCAGGTTGATGCCGCCATTTTTACCAAAGACGGCATTATCCCGGTTGATGCTAAGTTTTCTTTGGAAAACTATAACCGTATTATTGACGAGGTAAACGAAGATCGGCGGCTTAAGCTGGAAAATGAATTTAAAAAGGATCTGCAAAAACGCATTGATGAAACCAGTAAATATATTAAACCGGGTTTGGGTACGCTGGATTTTGCGTTTATGTTTATTCCGGCTGAAGCAATTTTTTATGATTTGTTGGTAAACGAAATTGGTGCCGTAAAGATTAATACTCGTAATCTTATTGATTATGCTTTTAAAGAGCGACGGGTGATTATTGTGTCGCCGACCACGTTTGCGGCATATTTGCAAACAGTGTTGCAGGGGTTAAATGCTTTGAAGCTGGAACAGCAGACTAAAGAAATTATTAAACGTGTTGAAATGTTGGGCCGACACATGAATAGCTACGGCGTTTTTTTAGATAAACTTGGTAACAGTATAACTACTTCGGTTAATATGTATAACACTGCCGCCAAAGAATTTAAAAAGATTGATAAGGATGTGGTAAAAATTTCTGGCGGCAGCAGTACGTTTGATCCGCTGCAATTAGATAAACCGTCTAATGACAAATAGTAACCAACAACAGTTTAGTGATTTAGAAAGGTCAGTGTTACGTACTTTGGCATTTTTTGACATTTTTGATTATCCGCTGACGCTGGTTGAACTGCATAAATGGTTGTATCAGCCGGCACGGCAGCATAATTTATCGGACATTCTTACGGTTGTACAGTCTGAAAATTTGAAGGGGATAATCCAACATCAGTTCGGCTTTTATTTTTTTGCCGGCCGCCAAGCAATTATCCGAATTCGGCTGGAACGGTATCAAATTGCCGAAAAGAAATTTAAAATCGCTTTAAAAACGGTTCGGTTTCTGCGCTGGCTGAGCGTGGTGGAGATGGTGGCGGTTTGCAATAACGTTGGGTACAACAATGGGACTGAAAAAAGTGATATTGATTTTTTTATGATTATCAGCAAGGGTCGGTTGTGGTGGGGGAGACTAATGATTACCTTAATTACGACAATACTTGGAGTGCGGCGCCACGGTGTTCGGATTGTTGATCGAGTATGTCTTAGTTTTTATACGGCAACTAACCACTTAAACCTTACTGACATTTCACTGAAACCATTAGACCCCTATTTGGTGTATTGGTTTGCAACGCTGGCGCCGATTTATAGCAAACAAAAAACCTACCAAAATTTTATGGCGGCAAATGATTGGCTGAAGACTGATTTGCCTAACTTTTACCAGACGCATCTGACTAGCCGTCGGGAAATTACTGATTCGCCATTGGTTGTGGCCTATCACAAGCTTGACCGGTTTTTTGTGACCAGCTGGCTAGGCCGCTGGGCTGAGCGTTTTGCTCAATTGATTGAAACGCGGCACGTTAAAGGGTATTTAGGGGACGCCATGAACCAAAATAATACGCATGTAATTATATCGTCTGATATGCTGAAGTTTCATAAAATTGACCGCCGCGATCAGTACCGCCAGGCTTTCTTAGACCGACTCATTAAACTTCGCCTCGTATGATGGACTATTTAGTTGAAAGAAAAAATTATTTGATTTTTGTTTTTACCGTTGTTTATTTGGCCGCTTTTACGATTAATGCTATCTTCCACCAAAACTACGAATTTTTATATTATACGGTGTTATTGGTGGCCTTAATTTATATTATTACAACAATCCATCACCGCCTTCATTTGGGATTTTTTATCATTATCAATCTATCGGTTCTGGGTTTTTTGCACCTGCTTGGTGGCAATTTGTATTTTGGCCATCTGCGCCTGTACGATTTTTATATCATCGCTGGAGTTATTCGGTACGATAATATCATCCATACCTATGCAACTTTTATTGCTACTCTGGGGTTATATAGTTTAATTGAGCCGTTTATTGATGTTTCGTTAAAGAAACGATATTACGCGTTTGCCCTGGTTTTGATTTTGATGGCCATCGGCTTAGGGACAATTAATGAGCTAGTTGAGCTTTTCGCCGTATTGTTGTTTGATGTCTCTGAAAAAGTCGGCGGGTATTTTAATAATGCGCTTGATTTGTTGTTTAATACTTTGGGAGCAACGGCCGCTACAGTGGTAATTTACTACTATAACTATCGACCGAAATTTATTCGTCGCATTGATGGCCAGACTAACTAAAACAATTGAATATCTGTTTTATCTTTTTATTTTTTTATTGCCCTGGCAGACGAGATTAATTTGGCGCGACGCTTCACTAAACGGCTTTACGTGGGAGTATGGTCGTTTTAGTCTTTATGGAACCGAAATTTTGCTGTGGGTGATTTTATTTTTGTATGCCGCTTGGCTAATTGTTAATCGCCCGACGGCAAAACTGACCGCTAGAGAATATCTTGCTTATTTGCGTCAGCCACGTGTTATAGCGTATTGGCTGGTAGTGATTTTTTTATTGCTGGCTGGTTTTTCGGTAATCGGGTCAATTGATGCCGTGTTAGCATATTATCACTGGTTTTGGTTGATAGAAGCAGTAGCACTTTTTTCGTTAATAGTTAATTTTAATTTTTCATTGCGCCGCTTGGCGGTAGCTTGGGTTGGTTCGGCGGCGATTCAGTCAGTATTTGCTATTTGGCAATTTTTTAATCAGTATGTGTTTGCGAATAAGTGGCTGGGGCTGGCTTGGCAGTTTCCTACCCAGGGCGGTTCAATTATTTTGCAGACCGATAGCGAGCGCTGGCTTCGGGCATACGGCAGCCTGCCGCATCCAAACATCTTGGCAGGGTTTTTGGTAGTTGCTTTGTTGTTGCTGTTGTATTTGGCATTTTCGACCAACACTCGGATTCTATTACGAATTTTTATTTTAAGCAGTTTACTGGTAATCACGCCGGCGCTGTTTTTTAGTTTTTCCCGCTCAGCCTGGATTGCGCTGATTGTCTGTTTAATCGTGCTGTCATTTTGGCTATACCGTCGCCACGATAAAGCACTAAACCGTACTTTTTATCAAATATTTTTATTACTGGTGCTTATGGTGGTGATTTTAGGATTGAATTTAACCGATCCGCTGGTTACCCGGTTGGTCGGCCGCGAGCCATTGGAAATTAGCTCTATTAGTTTGCGCATGACGTTTACCGAACAGGCCTGGAATATTATTCAAACTCGTCCGTGGCAGGGAACGGGTGTCGGCAATTATACTCTGGGCGTTTATCATGATATTAATAGCAGCTGGCCGGGGTATTATTATCAGCCGGTTCATAATTTGTATCTTTTAATTTTGGCTGAAATGGGGATTTTTGGCGCGCTGACGTTTGCGGCGCTGCTGGGGTTACTTGGGTATATGGCATTTCGTCAAGGGCCATCACTTGAAAAGATGATTATTATTTTAAGCCTGGCTTCATGTTTGGTTATTAGCTTATTTGACCATTATTTTTGGACTTTATATTTTGGTGTTATGGTTTTTTGGGTGGTGCTGGCCTTGAATTTTCGGGCCTTAAAAGGGGGGTTTGACAATTCTTGACAGTGCTTTTAAAATAATTTAATCTATACTATGTTAGCACTCTAAATATTAGAGTGCTAATTTAACCCCCTAATTATTAATCATAACAGTAAAAAAACATATGAAATTAAAACCACTAGGAGATCGTATCGTGGTTGAACCTGTGACCGAGGCCGAAACTACTAAATCAGGCATTGTGTTGCCGGCTACCATCGATAAAGAAAAAAAAGCTGAAGGTAAAATTATTGCCATTGGCGACGGTGATGACATTAAAAAGCTTGGATTAAAAACCGGAGATCGGGTGCTGTTTGGTAAATATGCCGGTGAAGAAGTGAAAGTTGATGGCGTTGAATATAAAATTTTGACGGATGAGGACGTTTTGGCAGTCATTGAATAATTAATAATTAATTTTTTGTAAAACAGTATGGCTAAACAATTACTCTTTAATGAAGCCGCTCGCGGAGCGGTAAAAAAAGGCATCGATAAGGTAGCTGATGCCGTTAAAGTCAGTCTTGGCCCCAAGGGCCGACACGTAGTTATTGATCGCGGTTTTGGTTCGCCGGTAGTAACCAACGACGGCGTCACCATCGCCAAAGAAATTGATTTGGAAGACAAGTTCGAAAATGTCGGAGCCTCATTGATTAAAGAAGTATCGGAGAAAACTAATGATGTTGCCGGTGATGGGACAACCACTGCCACGGTTTTGGCTCAGGCGATGATTGAAGAAGGTTTAAAAAATGTAGCCGCCGGAACTGATCCGATTGCGTTAAAGAGTGGTATCCAAAAAGCGGTTGAAGTTGCTGTTGAGGGGTTGAAAAAAATCACCAAAGAAGTTCAGGATCAAAAAGAAATTGCTCAAGTGGCAACTATTTCTTCGTTGGACCCCAAAGTCGGTCAGATGATTGCTGACGTCATGCAGGAAGTCGGCAATGACGGCGTTGTTACCGTCGAAGAGGGTCAGACATTTGGTTTGGAAAAAGAAGTGGTTCAGGGCATGCGGTTTGATAAAGGATATGTATCGCACTATATGGTAACTAATGCTGAACGCATGGAAGCAGTTTTTGAAGATTCGTATATCTTGTTGACTGATCAAAAAATTTCCGCGGCGGCCGATATTGTGCCGTTACTTGAAAAGGTTGCTCAATCTGGTCGCAAAGAACTGGTAATTATTGCTGATGAAATTGAAGGCGAGGCCTTGGCTACGTTTGTGGTTAATAAATTGCGCGGCACTTTTAGTGTTTTGGGCGTAAAGGCCCCGGGTTTTGGCGATCGTCGCAAAGCAATACTTGAAGATATTGCTGTGTTAACCGGTGCTCAGGTGATTTCCGAAGAAGTAGGCTTAAAGCTTGATGGCGTAAGTATTGATCAGTTGGGTGAGGCGCGAAAAATTATTGCCAGTAAAGATTATACCACTATTGTTGACGGACAAGGTGACAAAGAAGCTATTGCTGACCGAGTGGCTCAGATTAAGCGAGAGATTGAAAATACTGATTCAGATTTCGACCGGGAAAAACTCCAGGAGCGTTTAGCCAAACTAACCGGCGGCGTCGGAGTAATTAAAGTCGGTGCGGCAACTGAAACGGAAATGAAAGAAAAGAAATTTAAGATCGAAGACGCCTTAAATGCCACCAAGGCGGCGATTGCCGAAGGCATTGTCCCTGGCGGCGGAGCGGCATTGGCCAAGGTCGCCAACGCCTTAGACAGCCTGCTTAAAGAGCATAAGGTAGAACTGACTGATGATGAAAAGATTGGCGTTAAAATTGTTCAAAAAGCGTTGACCTCGCCTTTGCGACAGATTGCCGCCAACGCCGGCATTAAAGACATTTCGCTGATTCTTAATGACATTACCGACATCAAAGATCATAAATCAGGCTACGACTTTGCAAATAATAAGAAAGTCGACATGCTCCAGGCGGGAATTGTGGACCCGATGAAAGTAACCAGAACAGCGCTACAGAATGCCGCATCTATTGCTTCAACACTGATTACTATGGAAACGGTAGTTACTGATTTGCCACAAAAAGATGATCATAGTCACGGCGCCGGAATGCCGGGCATGGGTGGCATGGGGATGATGTAATAAGGTTATCATTTAAAAAACAGGGCTTATCCAGTAAGGGCAGGCCCTGTTTTTGGTTGAAAAATTTTTGCGGCAAGCCTGGTTTTTTGGTATAATAAAATTGTTAATTAACCTAAATTAAAAAAATATGACTGACACTAAATCACAAAAATCAGTAACTTCGGAAGAAAAAATTTGGGGAGCGGTGAGCTATCTTTGGATTTTAAGCCTAGTGGCACTCGCCGCGCGTAAAAATAATCAATTTGTCAGGTTTCACGCCAGTCAGGGCGCGCTGCTGTTTGCAATCTCCCTTATCTTAATGTTGATTCCGGGAATCGGTTGGTTGCTAAATATTTTGATCGGCATTGCGGCAATCATCGGGATTATTAAAGCTTTGCAGGGAGAAAAGTGGGAAGTGCCAGCGGTTGGTCAATTTAGCACCAAATTTGCCGATTGGTTGGTTAAAACCTTGAAATTATAATTGATTATGAAACGAACCAAAATTGTTTGTACCATCGGACCCGCTTCGGAAAGTAAGACTAAAATTGAGCAAATGATTAAGTCCGGACTTAACGTCGCGAGGCTTAATTTTTCTCACGGCACTTATAAGCACCACACGATGCTGATAAAAAATATCAGAGCGGTTTCGGCAAAGCTTAATGAGCCGGTGGCTATCTTGCAGGATTTACAGGGCCCGCGGATTCGCATTGGCGGCGTGGCTAAAGAGGGTATTAAGGTTGAGGCTGGTGAAGAAATTGTTTTGGTTCCAGAAAATTTTAAAATTGAGCTTAAAAAAATTTCAACCTTCATTCCGATTCAGTACCCTGATTTGTATAAAGACGTCAAACCAAAAGATCCGATTTTAATCGATGACGCCAAAATTGAGCTTGAAGTAATTGAGATAAAAAACAAGGCGATTCGTTGCCGGGTTAGGATTGGCGACGTGATTAATTCGCACAAGGGGATGAATTTTCCTAAAACTGAAATTAGAACGCCGGCGGTGACCAAAAAAGATCGGCAGGACCTGGCGTTTGGTTTGGGGCAGGGTATTGATTTTGTGGCGTTGTCTTTTGTTAAAAATGCCAAAGACATTATTGATTTGCGCCGCACTATTCACCAGCTAGAATCCAGATTGGGACAAAAACAAAAAGATTTTAAGAAGCCGAAACGCAGCGGGAATTGGCCGGGAACACATACTAAAATTATTGCTAAGATCGAACGTCCCGAAGCGGTCAAAAATTTTGAAGAAATTTTAGCGGCCGCTGATGGCATTATGGTTGCGCGTGGCGATTTAGGTCTGGAAATTCCTTTAGAAGATTTACCACTGATCCAAAAAAAGATTGTCCGGCGTTGTGTTGAAGAGTCTAAGCCGGTGATTGTGGCAACACAGATGTTGGATTCCATGATTCGCTATCCGGTGCCAACCAGGGCGGAAGTTTCAGACGTCGCTAATGCTATTTTGGACGGAACTGACGCCATTATGCTGTCAGGTGAGACGGCTACCGGTAAATATCCTTTAAAGGCGGTGCAAGTAATGAGTCGGATTGCCCATCAGGTGGAAAAAACGGAAATTGCTGAATATAAAGAAATTCAAGACAGCCTAAAGAAGCTGGGGGGTATTACCGAGACGGTCAGTTATGCGGTGCAAACTATTGCCGACGACGTGAACGCTAAATTAATTATTTGTGCTACCACTTCCGGCTTTACGGCCAGATCAATTTCTAAATACCGGCCGCAGATTAGTGTGGCCGCCTTAGCGGCTTCCGAAAAAACTAAAAACCAGCTGTGTTTGAGCTGGGGCGTTAAGCCGTATTATTTAAAGTTTGGCTCGTCATTTAGCGAACTAGTGGGACAAGCCAGGAAACTTTGTCAAAATAAACGATTGGTTAAAAAGGGTGGTGTTGTCGTCATCGCTGCTGGCCATCCTTTTGGCTATTTAGGTCAGACTAACTTAATCAAAGTAGAAACAATTTAATAAAATAAAAATATGTTATTCAAAAAAAAGTTCATCCTGTGGTTTGATGAATTAACGATTAAAGACGTTCCAAAAGTCGGCGGTAAGAATGCGTCGCTGGGTGAGATGTACCAAAAATTAGTTCCCCAAGGGATTAACGTTCCTAATGGTTTTGCCGTTACGGCTCAGGCTTATTTTTATTTATTAAAGAAAACCGGTATAAGATATCAGATTCAAAAAGTTTTAAGCGATCTTGATACTCATGATATGAAAAATCTGACGGAGCGCGGTCAGAAAGTTCGTGATTTAATCTTGCGGGCGGAATTTCCCAAAGATTTGGAACAGCAAATTGTGACGGCGTACCATAGTTTAGAGCAGCATTATGGCAAAGGCGTGGACGTGGCGGTTCGGTCATCGGCCACAGCTGAAGATTTGCCGGATGCTTCGTTTGCCGGCCAGCAGGAAACTTTTTTAAATATTCGCGGCCCGCAGGGAGTAATTGATGCAACGCGTCATTGTATGGCGTCGCTATTTACCAACCGGGCGATTTCATACCGTACCGACAAAGGCTTTGATCATTTCAAGGTTGGCTTATCGGTTGGCGTGCAGCACATGGTTCGGGCCGACAAAGCCAGTTCCGGCGTGATGTTTACGATTGATACGGAAAGTGGTTTTCGTAATGCCATTTTAATCAATGGGTCCTGGGGGCTGGGTGAAAATATTGTTCAAGGCAAAGTGACGCCGGACGAATTTTATGTTTTTAAAGAAACTTTAGAACAGGGATTTAAGCCAATTATTTTAAGAAAACTCGGCGGTAAAAAAATTAAAATGATTTACGCCGCTAAAGGCAATAAAGTGGTCAAGAATATCAGTACGACCAAAGCCGAGCAGCAAAAGTTTGTTTTAAACGATAAAGAAATCCTGAAGCTGGCCGAATGGGGGCTGATGATTGAGAAACATTACAATCGGCCAATGGATATTGAGTGGGGAAAAGACGGTAAAACCAAGAAGCTGTATATTTTACAAGCTAGGCCTGAAACTGTGCATGCGGCTAAGAACAGTCAGGTGCTTGAAGAGTATCAGTTAAAGAAGCGCGGTAAAGTGATTGTTTCCGGTTCGCCGGTCGGTAGTAAGATCGCTAGTGGCCGGGCCAATATCATTAAGGACGCCAAGCAAATTAACCAGTTTAAGGCCGGTGAAATTTTAGTGACTGATATGACCGATCCGGACTGGGAACCGATTATGAAAATTGCCGCCGGCATTATTACTAACAAAGGCGGTCGTACATGCCATGCAGCAATCGTTTCGCGCGAGCTTGGTATTCCCTGTATTGTCGGAACGGACGACGGCACCAAGAAAATTAAGTCCGGCCAAGAAGTGACGATTTCTTGCGGCGAAGGCGAAATTGGTTATGTTTATGACGGTAAGCTGCCGTTTGAAATTAAAAAAACCAACTTGAAAAATATTAAGCGGCCCAAAACCAAGATTATGATGAATATCGGCCAGCCCGATATTGCGTTTAGCAGTTCGTTTATCCCTAACGACGGCGTTGGTTTGGCTCGTGAAGAGTTTATCATTGCTAATCATATCAAGGTTCATCCGCTGGCGTTGCTGCATTTTAATACCCTAAAGGATAAGCAAGCCAAGAAAAAAATTGCGGCTTTAACGGTTGGCTATCAAAAGAAAGAACAGTTTTTTATTGATAAGCTTGCCGAAGGCGTGGGCCAAATCGCTGCGGCGTTTTACCCCAAGGAAGTGATTTTTAGATTGTCGGATTTTAAATCAAACGAATATGCCAACCTGATCGGCGGCAAAGAGTTTGAACCAATTGAATCAAACCCTATGATCGGCTGGCGCGGTGCCTCCCGGTATTATGCGCCGGAATATCAGGAAGCGTTTATCCTTGAATGTAAGGCGTTTGTGAAAGCGCGCGATGTGTTTGGTTTGAAAAATATTAAATTAATGGTGCCGTTTTGCCGCACGGTGGAAGAAGGCAAAAAGGTGATTGAGATTATGGCTAAACACGGCCTTAAACGCGGCGAAGACGGGCTTGAGGTTTACGTGATGTGTGAGATTCCATCAAATGTCATTTTGGCCGAAGAATTCAGTAAAATTTTTGACGGTTTTTCCATCGGCTCAAACGACCTAACTCAGTTGGCTTTGGGGGTAGACCGCGATTCGGCTTTAGTAGCACACGTATATGATGAACGTAATGAAGCGGTAAAACGCCTGGTCAGTCAGGTAATTAAAATCGCCAAAAAGAATAACTGCAAGATCGGTATTTGCGGCCAGGCACCAAGTGACTTTCCAGACTTCGCCCGATTTTTGGTCAAACAAAAAATTGACAGCATATCGTTAAATCCTGATACGGTCATTAAAACAACGCTTGATATTCTAGCTGAAGAAAAGAAAATGAAACGTAAAAACAGGTAATGTATTTGACAAATTAGTATAATAATGGTACAGTTTAACTTTCAGGGTTGGGCATTCAACAAGCCAAACTCGGAAAGGAGGCTGACCTTTGAAAGATCGCCATAATCATAGCCCCCCGTAGTTGATTTCGTATCTCGAAGTCGAAGCAGTAAACTGTGTGAGCTGACTAAACAGAAACCTTCAACTGGAGAGTATGACCATGGCAACACGGATTATCTGGAACGTTTCAGACGGCAACGGCGGCACCAAGTCCAAGACGGTGGTTTGCACCACCAAGCAGGCTCAGCGGAAAGCGGAGCGGCAAGCCCGTGCGGAGGCGGGAATCTTCACCAAGGAGATTGTCTCCAACGGTCACGCTACCGACCACCACATCCGCACCAACGCCACCCGGCGCAAATCCTGCCAGCGTCCCGCCTGTGTCTAACCAGGTAATCAAGTTCTTATCGTAATTTCGTCGTGCTCGCTTGACCAAGTGGTTCAAGCGAGCCTATTTTTTTATTCAAACCATGCTACAATAAACCTATGATTGAATTTCTTCACACGTTTAATCCGCAGCCGATCATTTTTCAGTATGGGCTAGTAACGCTGCATTGGTATGGTATTTTTGTTGTTAGCGGTATTTTAGCCGGCTTTAAAGTCGTTTCTAGGCTGGCAAAAAAATACCAACTGGCTATTGATCAAATTTATGATCTAGGTTTTTATATGATCCTTTTTGGTTTAGTTGGTGCCAGAATTTTTTCGGTTTTTTTAGACCTGTCATATTACCGTCAACACCCGCTAGAAATTTTTGCCATTTGGCAGGGTGGTCTAGCTATTCACGGGGCAATCATCGCCGGTTTGATGGTGTTGGGTTTTTATGCTTATCGCCAAGCACTTGATTTTTGGCGCCTGGCCGATATGATCGCGCCGGCCTTAGCACTGGGCCAAGCGATTGGCCGCTGGGGTAATTATTTCAATCAAGAAATTTTTGGCACTCCCACTAATCTGCCGTGGGGGATTCCGATTGAGTTTAAAAATCGGCCGATTGAATATCTGAGTTATGACTATTTTCATCCTACCTTTTTGTATGAATCAATTTTAAATATTTTAAATTTCGCGCTCTTGTTTTTTTTGCATTACCGATTAAAAAATAAAAAGCCAGGGTTAATTGTTCTGCTTTATTTAATTAATTATTCTTTGATTAGGCTTGCTCTAGAGACCGTGCGAACTGATGCGGTGCCGCTTTTACTCGGTCTGCGGGCAACCACGATTTCGGCGTTAGCGCTTGCCGCCGTGGCCATTGGCATGATTGGTTGGCGGTATCGTTCAAGTTTGACACTCAAAAGACGGTAACCTATAATTAAAGCAAGTTTATGAAACTAAAATTTCTCACTTTTATCAGTATATTTTCCTTGGCGCTGGCCATTGTTTTTTTAGGAGCAGCCAGCGCTGTTTTAGCCGCTGAAGGGATTGAAAATCCATTAGGTATTGACGACCCGCGCGAAATCATTGGTAATGTCATTCGGGCGATTTTAGGTATTGTTGGTTCCTTGGCATTAGCAATTTTCATTTTTGGCGGTTTTACTTGGATAACTTCGGCTGGTAATGATGAAAAAGTAAAAAAGGGTAAAGAGATGATTACCTGGGCGGCGTTTGGGTTGGTGGTAATCTTTTTAAGTTATGCGCTAGTGACCTTTGTGATCGGGGCGATTGTTGGTGGTTCAGGTGGTAGTCCAACTATTCCTGGTAGCGGCGACTCTTCTATTTAAAATTAAAATTTGATTTATATTAAAAAACAGTTTAGGCTGTTTTTTATTGACAAATTCTTCAAAATATGCTATTATAAAAGGTCATGATTTTCTGGGTTTTCCTAGCAGATTATGACCCGCGTGGTCTTTACAATATAGCTAGTTTTGACTGAAATGAAACGCGCTAATGCGCTAAAACACAGGAGATCGTGACATGGCAGAAGGAAAGTTTCGAATGTTCGGTGAGTTTGGAACGGCGTTTTTGGCGGACCTGGTTTATGGCAAGACCATAGGCAAAGGTTCCGACACGGGTTCTGTCGCAGTTGGTTCCGGGCTGGCCAAGGAGTTGCGTCCTCGGCTCTTCGGTTTGGGACGCGACGACGAGGCAGCGTTTGCTCAGGCCCTGGCACAGCTCGACGCAGTCGGGCAAGCTAAGGTTTTGACCAGAATGAAGTCGTTGGGCAACCCCGACGCCGCCGACACCCCTGAGGCGAGAAGTTTTCGTCTCAGTTTCGTTACTCTCCCGGACCTGGCGTCGCGGGTAGAAGTAATGAAGATGATTGCCGATATGCCGGATTCCAAATGGCATGACTTCGTTGACGTCACCGGGTTTGCCAATTCTGGTGACCTCTTGAAGTCATTGCGCGAGTTCTATCGCCGGTTTGAAATTGAACTGGCGGTTATCATGCTGATTATGGGCGCGGCAGCGGTATACGTCGCTGGTGCCTTGGTTCGCGGTGATGAGAATGCCGCTCGTAGGCTTGAAGCCGGCGCCGCTGGACTGGAAGAGGTATCGGCAAAGGTGCGTCGTTGGGAGGAATCTCAAGACACTAAACTCAGGCAACAGAAGCGTGGCTTTTGGTCCTGGCTCTGGCCCTGGTAACTGTCAACAACAAACCATCTATGAGGATATACTGACATGGCTGAAAACGAGAAGAACGAGAAGAACAAAACCGTTACTCCTAGCAGTGACGGTGGCGCTGACGCAGTAATGCGTACGAAAATCGCTGGAGCGGTTCGATCAGTAGCCGATGCTATTGAAGAACCGACGAAACTTGGAAGCGTGGCTTACACTACATCCATGGTTTCAGTCGCGATCTTGGCAGCTGTCGGCGTGTTTCTGGCGCTGTTCGGATCAAAGAGTGGTGAGCAACTTTTGGGTCGTGCCTATACTTTGCTTGAGATGATGTTGAGCGGAGCAGTCGGCACCACCAAGTGGGTTCAGTCTCAGCGACCGAAGATTCAGAAAATCCTTTGGCTGTATGGCTTGTGGATTCTTGGTACCGTGATAATGACCATCGTGGCCATCTGGATACCTTGGACTACGCCGGCCGATATCATCCTGATCGTTTTGGCGGTCATGCCTTATGTGATGGCCTTGGTGGTTCAGGTGCTGGTAGGAAGCTTGCTCAACAATCGGCGACTGTCTTTGGCACTCAGCCGACAGTTCGCCATCGTATCCATTGTTGAATTCTTTATTGCCGCGGGCGTGTTGTTTCTACCCGAGGAGATGAATGGGTTCTATGTGGTTACGAGTTTGGCCCTGGCAGGAATGATTGTTTGTGCTTATTCCCGGCTTGTTGGGACGAAGAGCAACGTCATTTTCCATGCCATGGTTATCAGCACTATCATGATGGCTTCGGCGGCCTTGAGCATCCACACTCTGGACGTGATTTCGCAATCAGACACCTCTCGTGGTATGGTGGCGAAAGAATTCAAGGCAACCGTTGATGCCTGGGCGTATCAGCTGACAAACTTCTTGCGTAGTGGGTACTTGGCTGAATATGTCGTTACTCAAGAGGGCGACCTCGATGTTAATGGCAATTTGGTTAAACTCACTAAGGGCACTAAGGTCTATCGTGATCTGAGCGCGAAGCCTGATTACCCGGATGGTCTGCCGCCCCGTTACAAGGTGACGGTAAACGGCGGTACCAATGACGGCATGAAGGGATTTTTTTCTTCAAGCCTTCTGAAGCCGGCGAAGAAACCGTCCGAACCGAAAGTTGTACAACCTGCGCCTGCCCCAGCGCTAACGCCGGCGACGACGGTCACACTATCATCGCCTCCGGCCTTGACTCCTCCGGTGTCTGCCAATCCGTTGGAATCGGAAATCACCGCCGAGACTGGGGAGTGGGAGGACATTGCTCCTTCCAGTTTAATACCCCAGGCTGGTGACATGCTGGTTTGGGGACCGCTGGACAATCCTAAGGAGTTTCGTCGGTTAGAGTTCATCGTTGGACTTAACGCCGACGATGTCTCAACACCAGTGGTGTTTGATTACCCAGGCGGTGGTTTCGTCGGTAAGACTGGTGTCACCAAGAATGACAGTAATTCACCGTTGCGCTTTCGGGTCACCGATGGCGAGCCAATCACCTTCAAAGTGAAAGTTGAACCTGGCGAATATGCCAGATACCTCAAGCGGAAAGGAGACTGACTAGTGGCTAAGAAAGGCAGAAAGGTTGCAATCCGTGACGGATCGGATTTGACGGTGTTCATCACTTGGACACTCGGACACATTAAACCCAAGGCGTTTCAGACATTACTTGGGAAGTTCGAGTTCGGCAAGGACGTTCAGATCGTCGATACCGATGATGTCATGATTTGGCGTCGGAAAGTGACCATCGAGCCGATGCCGAAAGTCGTCAATGTGCAAGTGCAGTACACGGCTACCGTGGATGTCACGGACGAGATCGAAAATCAGTGCGCCGAAGATGCCGATAATAAGGTGTTCAAGGTGATTGATACTTTGGTCAAGGTCAATGACGTCCCGGGCAACGATGAGCCGGAAAAGAAAGAAGAGAAGAAACCTGACCAGCAGCAAGGTCGCGGGCAACAACGCCAACAGGGCGGTGGTGGTCAAGGCGGCGGGCAGGGCGGTCGGAGTGGCCAAGGCGGTCAAACCTAGCTAAGCTAGTATCATCGACTGAGAGTAATTTCGGGCGATGATCACGCATTTTCAAAGGACCAGTAAGTTTGTGCAAACAAGCAAGCTGGTCCTCTTTATTTTATCTTGACAGATCTAGTATTTTTTTGTAGTGTAGTTATATCAACATAGCGCCAAGAGTGTTATGTTTTTTGTTTGAACATTAACAACAAGTTTAACCTTTGGAGGGCTAAGTTATGGGTATCAGAGATGTTTTAAAAGGGGCTGCTCTTGCCCTTGGTCTGGCTGGTGCTGGCTATGCTGTTGCCCAGACAGCTACATCGACGATCAGACCAACTGTTTCTTTGTGGGTTATTTTACAGAAATGTAAAGGCCAGGATGATGTGAATTGGCTGAAGCGGTTTGCCGATTTTGTAAAAATTATCGGCGATCAAAAAGCAACCAGGTTTGTCAGAAATCTTGAATTATTGGCCGGTGAAGTTGGAGTTGAAGTCGCGGCCGATTTGGTTACTTCGATTTTGGGTTTAGAGTCGCTAGAAGAAGCTTCAAACATGGCTTCAAATCTAAGATTCTTTGAACCAGCACCTTCAAACGGAACGCTTCTTGATGAATTAAGGAAGATGGATGAATCAGCTGCCGATAATATTGGTCGGCTAGGTGGTCGTTTCCGCCAGGCAATAAAAAATATCAAGGAAGCTTAGTGGTTTCCTCGAAAAACCCTTTATCTGATAGCAGGCCAGATGTCAATTTGGCCTGTTTTTATTTAGTGGCCTTTTGCAATTGCCCTAAAACTTCAAGCGCCGGTTCAAACTTTGGATCAAGTTCCAAAGCTTTTTTAATTTCCTCAACTGCCGCCGCTAAGTCTCCTTGGTTAGCAAACATTACTGCTAAATTCGTTCGCAGTTCGGGGTCATCGGGTACTGCTTCAATACCTTGACGCAAGATGCTAATAGCTTGCTGGGGTTCATTTTGCCGGCTGTAAATTGATGCCAGGTGGCTGTAATTATCAATCAGCGTTGGGGAAAGAGCGATTGATTGGTAATAATGTTTAATGGCTTCATCAATACTTTGCAGATTGACTAAGCTAACCGCCAAACCATGATGACCGCGACCGAAATTCGGATTGATTTTTAAAGCCGCTTCAAAATTATCTTTAGCCGCTTCAAAATCACTTTGTAGTAGGTTAATCACCCCGGCGTTAGAATAGGCCAGATAGTATCGCGGCTCAACTGTAACTGCTTTTTCATATTGTTCTAAAGCCTGTTCCAGCTGGCCGAGTTTTTGATAGGTAACGCCAAAGTTGTTGTAGGTTTCAGCAATATTGGGTTGCAGTTTGATTGCCTGTTGGTAATGTTCAATGGCTAACTTGTATTCGCCAAGCTCGTCATAAACCGTTGCCAAATTTTCATAGACAATCGCCAGGTTAGGTTCTAACGCCTTGGCTTTTTCTAGATGAGGTAAAGCTTCGTTGTAGTTTTTTTCTTTGGCATAAAGGTAGCCGATATTGTTGTGGACCCGTCCGTAATCCGGTCGTGACGCCAAGGTTTTTTGCCAAAGCGTTTTGTCGCTTTTCCAATCAAAGTTTCGGGCAAACGTTAGGCCGGCATAGCTAAATGTAATAGTAATAATCAGTAAAACGCCACCAACCACCAAATATTTTTTGGTTGATTTTAATAGGTTATACACTAACCACCCCATTAGCAAGCAGGTACCAACTGACGCCAGGTAGGTGTATTTTTCAGCCATAATAATGCCAGTGGGAAAAACGTTGGTTACGGCGGCTAAGCTTAAGAAAAACCAACCAATCACTAAGCTAATTAGCGGCTTTCTTTTGGCGAGGTAAATCGCCAGACCAAACAGAGCGAGTAATAAAATAATTGATATTATTATTTTAGGATCAGCTAAATTTTGATTGATTTTAATTTCATGATAAACCGTCTGAGGGTAGGGAATAAACAATAAATAGATATATTTGATAAATGCTTTGCTGGTGTTAAAAACTCTGGTAATAAGACCGGATTGCTGTTCGGCATCAAAAGCGCGGCTGGCAATCGGCAGGCTGGCTCTGATGATGATCCAGACCACCACCCCTACAAAATAAGGGATATAGTTTTTGATTTTTTTGGCCATCACCCGATATTCAAAATTATTTTTATAAAGGTCTAGGAGGATTAACATTAATGGTAAGACGAGCGTGAATTCATAACTGAAAAATGCCAACCAACCAAAGATGATAGACGTTAGGTAGAAATTTTGGATTCGGGCGCTGTTACTCTTCAGGTAAAAATAAACGGCGTATAAAAAGAAAACGGCGCCGATAATGTCGACACTGGTGGTAAAAAAACTGATCGCTTCAGTGTGAATTGGGTGAAGTCCAAAAAATAAGCTGCTTAAAAAAGCGACATGACGATTTTTGGTTAATTGTTCAATCAGGAGATAGACGGCGACAACGGCTGCAAGATGAATTAGTAGTGATATCAAGTGATAGCCAAACGCATTTTCAACATGGCCGGTTTCGATCAGTTGATTTTGTCCGCCAAAAAGTTGGAAGATAAAAAGCTGAAAAATGCTGCGTAAGGGGCGATAAACGCCTTGGTGTTGAGCTGGTAGTTCGCCGCCCAAAAGCGATCCGACGCTATCAAGACTATAAAGCGCTGGCCAGTTGCCATAGAAATCCGGGTCGTCCCAGACGAAGCCGTTTGCTAAAATATTTGAATAACTCAAAAAAGTTAAAACTAATACAATACTAAGTGCTAGCCATTTTTTAGTTTCCAAGAAGTGTAAGATTTTTTCCATAGCTTTATTATACAAGAAAGTGTTTGACCTGGCGATTTTTAGTTAAAAATTTAATGTAAAGTGGACTTGACATCAGATTTAATTAGTTTATACTATAAAGAGCATTTTATTTTAACTTTATGGGTGAACAGGTATCAAATTTTGTTTATCAATATCGTACTAAGCAGGGAGTAACCCAAGAACAGTTAGCGTTGGCCTTAGGAGTTACTCGTCAGACGATTATTGCAATTGAGCGGGGAAATTACACGCCGTCAGTATTGTTGGCGCTTAAGATTGCAAATTTTTTTGGCCAGCCGGTTGAAAAGATATTTATTTATGGAAATAATTAAAATATAAAAATAAAATTAATGATCAGCACTATGAACATCACAACCCGAAAGGTAGCAGCCTTTTTTTGTTTATTGGTTTTGACAGTCATAATTTCTGCCTGTGTGCCGGCTGAACAAAACAGCGCTAATACCGCTACAGTTCCACAGGATAAAGCGTTTCAAGAACAAGATAATGTAATGCTTGAGGCTAATAATGTGGCCGGACAAGAGGCAACAGACAGCGCGATGGTGGAAAAAGAGGAAAAAATACTGCAGGATGCCCCGGCTAGTGATAGCAGTGTGGTAGCGCCGCAGGTTAAGACGTTTGATATTACGGCTA
Organism: Candidatus Buchananbacteria bacterium; assembly: GCA_013359225.1. Lineage (NCBI taxonomy): Bacteria > Candidatus Buchananiibacteriota > Candidatus Buchananbacteria bacterium. The sequence continues at coordinate 77,176 of JABWCG010000002.1, forward strand.
GAAATTTTGCCTTTTCTCAAACGGAGATAAAAGTGAAGAAAGGGGATAAGGTGCAAATTAATTTTAAGAGTACTGACGGCTTTCATGACTGGGTTATTGATGAATTTAATGCCAAAACCGACCAGGTTAATACCGGCGGCAGTTCTAGTGTTGAGTTTTCTGCTGATCAGCAAGGAATTTTTGAATTTTATTGTAGCGTCGGCCGTCACCGTGACTTGGGCATGGTAGGAAAATTGATTGTTGAATAGTTTGGTTTTTTAATATAAAAAACCACAGTCAGGCCGCTGAAAAAGCCTCGTTATAAATGAATAACGAGGCTTTTTATTAAAGATTATTGTCTATGGGGGTAAGTTATCAACACCGTCTTCGATAGGTGCCTTTCCCCCTTGTTTTTTGGGACTTTCTTAATGCTTGTTCGGTTATAGCAAATTGTATATAATGACTAAACCACCAAAACTCTTGAAGGGAGGGAAAGCTTATAAAACAAAAATAAAATTTTCGCCTGAAGCTTAAAATAAGATGGAAGCAAATTCTATTAGCCTGTCTTATTTTTTATTGACTTCAAATCCCATATTTTTCCATATTTCTTCAAAACATTATTACATTTCGAGCTTAAAAACAAATTATTTAAGGAGGTCAAAAAAATATGAACGGCAAAATCAAAAAAAGAAGCGGCGAAATCGTCGAATTCAGTCCGAATAAAATTACTAATGCGATTCGTAAAGCTTTTTCGGCTACCGGTACCAAGTTTACCGAGGAGCATCTTGGCGAGATTGTTGATGAAGCGGTGTTGGAACTTGGTAAAACGTTTAGTGAAACAACGCCAAGCGTTGAAGATGTGCAAAACATCGTTGAAAAAATTCTAATGGCCGGAGGACATTTTGATGTTGCCAAATCTTACATTATTTATCGTTATGAACATACTAAAGTCCGAGAAGAAAAGAAAAAAGACGTTTTAGAAAAATTAAACCGTAACGATTTATTGGTTATTAAACGTTCCGGCCGGACTGAAAAGTTTTCATCAAAGAAATTAAAAAAATCGCTTACCTGGGCAGTCGCTGGATTAGAAGGCGACATCGACGTTGATCTTATTGTCCGACAATGTGAAGCCAATTTGTATGACAATATTGCGACTAAAGAGATTTCCCGCGCTCTTGTGTTGGCAGCGAGAAGTTTGATTGAACGCGATCCGGCTTATTCAAAGGTTGCAGTTCGGCTATTGTTTGATTTGCTGTACAAAAATGTTATCGGCAATGAAAAGCTTGACTATAAAAATTTTGATCAACTGTATCGGCAGGCTTTCATTAACAATATCAAAAAGGGTGTTGAGATCGGCCGGCTTGACCCTCAGTTATTGAATTTCGACCTGGAAGAAATTTCCAAAAAATTGAAACCGGAACGCGATGATTTGTTTATGTATCTTGGTGGTCAAACACTCTATGACCGTTACTTCATTTCTAATCCGGAAACTAAACAGATTTTAGAAACGCCGCAGGCATTTTGGATGCGCGTTTCTATGGGTTTAAGTTTGCGCGAAGATCATAAAACCGAGATGGCGGCAAAGTTTTATGATCTAATTTCTTCATTGCGTTTTGTACCATCAACACCAACCTTGTTTCATGCCGGTACGTTCCATCCACAGTTAAGCTCTTGCTATTTAACAACGATTGAAGATTCGCTTGACCATATTTTTAAGTGTGTCGCTGATAATGCCCAGATGTCTAAATGGTCGGGTGGGGTTGCTAATGACTGGACCAATCTGCGCGGTACCGGCGCTTTGATTAAAGGTACGGGTGTTGAGAGTCAGGGCGTAATTCCATTTTTGAAGATTGCTAACGACACCACAGTGGCGATTAACCGCAGCGGCCGCCGTCGCGGCGCGACCTGTGCTTACCTGGAAACCTGGCACTATGATATTGAAGACTTTTTGGAGTTAAAGAAAAATACCGGTGACGAACGACGACGAACCCACGATATGAACACTGCTAACTGGATTCCGGATTTGTTCATGAAGCGAGTTGAGGCGGACGGTGAGTGGACCTTGTTGTCTCCAGATGAAGCGTCTGACCTGCATCATTTATATGGTAAAGATTTTGAGCGCCGTTATCTGCAGTATGAAAAACTGGCTAAAGAGGGTAAGTTGCGTATTCATAAAATAATTCGGGCCAAAGATTTGTGGAAGAAAATGATTATGATGCTGTTTGAAACCGGACATCCCTGGATGACCTGGAAAGATCCATCCAATTTACGATCGCCGCAAGACCATGTTGGCGTGGTGCATAGTTCAAACCTCTGTACGGAAATCACTCTTAATACTTCAGCCGAAGAGACTGCGGTGTGTAATCTTGGCTCCATCAACTTGGCTAAGCATATTAAGGATAAGAAATTGGATGTTGATGTGCTTCGTGACACGGTTACAACGGCGATGCGGATGTTGGATAACGTGATTGATGTTAATTTTTATCCGACGGTTGAGGGAAAAAATTCTAACCTCAAACACCGGCCGGTTGGTTTGGGTATTATGGGTTTTCAAGATGCCCTTTACTTGCAGGATATTGCATTTGATTCTGATGAATGTGTCAACTTCGCCGATTATTCCCAGGAAGTAATTTCATATCATGCGATTTTAGCTTCATCAAAATTAGCTGAAGAACGCGGCACTTACCGCAGTTATCGCGGATCAAAATGGGATCGCGGCATTTTGCCGGTTGATACGTTGGATGTGCTTGAAAAAGATCGCGGCGAAAAAATTGAAGTTTCTCGCTCGGCGAAACTGGACTGGTCAGTGGTTCGTCAATCAATCCAAAAGTATGGCATGAGAAATTCCAATTGTATGGCAGTTGCCCCAACTGCGACGATTGCTAACATTGCTGGCTGTTTTCCGTCGATTGAACCAATCTATAAGAACGTTTATGTTAAATCCAACATGAGTGGTGAGTTTATTATCGTTAATAGTTATTTGGTCGCTGATTTGAAGAAGCGGGGATTATGGACGGAAGATATGCTTGCAGAAATCAAAGGTAATGATGGTAATATTCTAAACATTACTAGAATCCCTGAAGTTTTGCGCGATAAGTATAAGGAAGTTTTTGATATTGATCCGGAGTGGTTAATTCGCGCGGCAGCATATCGCGGCAAGTGGATTGACCAAAGCCAGTCATTAAATTTGTTTATCAAAGGAAATTCAGGCAAAAAGATTGCTGACGCCTACATGTATGCTTGGAAGATGGGCTTAAAGACTACGTATTATTTGCGCAGCCTGGCGGCGACAACGGTTGAGCAAAGTTCGCTTGAGCTGAGTAAACAGCAGAGCATGTCTTCGGTCAAGTCCAATTCTGCTCAGAAAGTTGAAGAGCCGGAATTAGTACCACCAACCGTTATCTCTGAAGCTAAAACAGAGCCGGTGGTTGAGCCAGTGGCCGTTAGAGAACCGGAGTCGATAATTAAACCATTGACCGCGGTGGCGCCAATTGGTCCTTCAGCCGCCCAGTTGATGATGTGTAAGATTGACGACCCCGACTGTGAGTCGTGTCAATAAAAGTTAATAAATTAAGATTACAACTATATCACTATGGCTACCAAAAAAGGAATTATCAATAATTCTACCACTGATCCTAATAAAATTTTGCCGTTAACCTACCCTTGGGCGCGGCAGCACTACAAAAATGGTGTTGCGAATAACTGGGTGCCGGAAGAAGTTCCGATGCAGCAGGATATTGAGCTATGGAAAAAACAAGGTGCGGGTGCATTGACCGAAGATGAACGACGAATGATTTTATGGAACTTGGGATTTTTTTCCACAGCCGAAAGTTTAACCGCCAATAATATCGTTTTAGCGGTATATTCTCATGTTACTAATCCCGAATGTCGTCAGTATCTGTTGCGTCAGGCATACGAGGAGGCAATTCACACCGACACCTTTATTTATTGTTGTGATTCTTTGGGGCTTGATCCAGACGAAGTCTATAAGATGTATGAGACCATCCCAAGTATTAAGGATAAAGATGATTTTGTGGTAAACATGACTAAGTCAGTTTTGGATCCTAACTTTAATACCAAGGGGGTAGAGAATACACAGCGGTTTGTTCATGATTTGATTGGCTTTTATGTTATCATGGAAGGGATTTTCTTTTATGCCGGATTTGCGATGATGTTGTCATTGTTGCGTAATAATAAAATGGTTGGTGTTGGTGAGCAATTTCAGTTTATTTTGCGTGATGAATCAGTTCACTTGGCGTTTGGTACGGATTTGATTAATACGATTGTTGCTGAGAATCCGGAAATTTGGACGCCAGAATTCAAAAAACTGACTACCGATAACATTAAAAAAGCCGTTGAACTTGAACACTTATATGCTAAAGATGCGTTGCCTCGAGGCATCCTTGGTCTGCGAGAAGATATCATTAGAGAGTATTTGGAATATATTGCAGACCGCCGGCTTGAGCGAATTGGTTTGGAAAAAGTCTATGGTTCGGCTAACCCTTTCCCGTGGATGAGTGAAATTATTGACGTGCGTAAAGAAAAAAACTTTTTTGAAACACGTGTCACGGAATATCAAACCAGCGGTAATTTAGAATGGTAAAAACAAAGTATAAAAACAGCCCTGAATAGGCAGGGCTGTTTTTTTGTTCTGGTTAAGATTTATCTTGACGCAGCTTAATTCTTAGTGTAATATAAAAATCTTAGTTTACTAAGACACTATTTCTTTGACAATCTATTGTTAGGAAAACATCGTTCAACACAGGAGAGTTTCGTATGTCAGGATTGAACCCGGATTTGTTTCATTCAGTGGGCCTAGGATTGTTTGGTGTTGCAATTGTTCACACATTCTTCACTAAGTTTTTTGAAAACCTTGGACACATTGAATTGGAACACTATCACTTTCAATCAAGGTCAGTGGCAAACGATTTTTTGTCGGAAGCCGGAAAGCTTGATTTGTTTTTGGCCAGACACGAAGCTCTGGCTAGGTTCATCTTTCGTCACCGTGGTGCTTTGCGCCTGATCGGCGAGCCGGAAATGGTATTTCCGTTTTGGGCGATTAATCTATGCATCTATATGTTTTTAGCCCTCGGCCAGGAACAGATGGTGCATTATGTTGAAACGCTCAATTTGTCGGAACCAATGTTCGTAGCGGTGATTATGATGATTTCAGCCTCGCGGCCAGTCCGGCAGTTTGCCGAAAACGGCATGAAGTGTTTGGCTTGGCATTGCCCCGGCTCAAATAAAATCACCCTACTGTTTGTGCTGTTGTTTGTCGGACCCTTGCTGGGCAGCTTGATTACCGAACCAGCGGCCATGACCATTACAGCGTTGTTGCTGGGAAAGTTTTACTACCAGCAAATCAGTCACCGCAAACGCTATCGTCGGATGCGTTACAGTATTCTGGCGGTATTGTTGGTAAATGTTTCAATTGGTGGGGTGCTGACCCATTATGCTGCACCGCCGGTTGTTATGGTTGCCAATACGTGGAACTGGGACATGTCTTTTATGTTTTTCAACTTCGGTTGGAAAGCTGTTTTGGCCGTCTTGATCAATACGGTCTTGGTGATTGGGTTTAACTGGAAACAGTTGCAACAGTTAGATGAGCCAAGTGACGAAGCTTTTGTTGCGAAGGTTCCTGGGCTGGTAGTTGGATTTCATCTGGTGTTGTTGGGCGGGGTTGTATACTTCAGCCACCATCCAAAGGTATTTTTGATGATTTTTGCCATCTACTTCTTTAACGCCCTGGCATATGAACAATACCAGGATGAGAAACTGTTTTTCCGTCAAAGTATTATGGTCGGACTCTTTCTGGCCGGCCTGGTAACGATTGGTAGTTGCCAAAAGTGGTGGCTCCAGCCGCTCATTACAGGCTTGGACAGTGTGTCGCTTTTTGCCGGAACGGTTGGGTTGACGGCGATAACTGATAATGCAGCCCTGACCTATCTTGGGTCAATTGTTGATGGTCTGACCGATCAATCAAAATATATGCTCGTTGCTGGTGCGGTTACCGGAGGCGGATTGACTATCATCGCAAATGCGCCAAACCCGGTTGGGATTAATATCCTCAAGGATTATTTTGGCTCTGACGCGGTGAGTTTTAAGAGTTTGTTTTTGTACGCCACAGCGCCGACTGCAATTGCTGCTTTGGCGTTTCTTGTTCTTTAAAGTGTTTTGTCCGCCATTGGTGTAGTGGCGGTTTTTATTTTCTTCATAATATGTTTGAACGGAATAACCGTTAAGTTCCACGGAAAAACCGCCAAGATGGTTGGGATGACAATGTGAGGCTGATTGAAAAATTCATACGACAGGTAGATCGCCGTGGTGATATTCATATACGTTAGGCAGATTGCAACGGTTACGCGATCTTGATGGCTGCGCCAAAAAACAATGAAATAACCGAATACTTGAAAACCAATAAATAGCAACGAAACGGCTATCAGATAGATAAGTATTTTGCCATCTAGACCACCAAGAATTACGGCTGCTTGTTTAGACACGACTCCCATCATCAGTAGCCCTAACAAGATCAGGGAGATTTGGCCGAAAGACGGCTGAATTTTTTTTAGCCAGGAGCCCGAAAAATATTTCGCAATATTGGCTAGAGCAAACGGAACCATGATGATTTTAACCAGTGACCAGAATACTCCCATAAAATCAGTTGGCACTTCGGTGGCGGCAGTTAATTTGATGACTAACGGAATAGTAAATGGCGCCAGTAGGGCGGTAGTGACCGTTAATACCAGTGCTAAACTAGGTTTACCGCCGACAATTTCTGCCAGCAGTGCCGATGCCATTGCTGTTGGCATAGCCGCAATCAGCATAAATGAAATGGCTAGTTCGGGGTAAATTATTTTCATCGCGTAGTAAATCGTCAGCGGAAAGATAAGCAGCATAATGACATTTACTAGAGTAATAATGCCGATGCTGGTTTTTAGCTGAGTAAGAACGTCTTTTAAATTTACCTCAATGGCGATGAAAAAAAACATTGCCGCAAGCAGTAAATTGATATGTGGTGAAAAAATTTTGGTTTGTTCCGGTAATGCTAAGCCAAGTGCTAGTGATAGACAAACAATGAACAAGTAAGATTGAAAAAGTTTAGTGAGTAGTTTAATCATGATGATTGGGTTATATTTTTCTTGAGTCGTATGCCCAGTGAAGTAATGCTTGTCGCTGCCGGCGCCGGCAGGTTATATCTCCCTGGAGACAATTATTTTTAATTTGTGCTATATGACGCCTGATCATTTTCCAACGTTTAATTTGCCGGATATCTTCTTCGGGGAGGCGCCGGCCCAGATAGTACCGGCAATACCATTGAAACCAACCACGAGGGTCATGAGAATTGATCCAGCCTTTACGGCGCCATTCGACCAGCGGTTGACTGGCATCCACTTTAAAATAGTTAAAGTTGATATCTTTTTTCTTCGGTGACAGTTTTGCCTTTTTAAACCAGTCTTTAGGAAATTCTTTTTGGCAGTCAGTAAGGTATTTACCTCCAAAGACTCCCAGTTCAAGCATTTGTTTTGGTGTCAGTTGAGGTTTAAAATCAGGGTTAAAATTTTTCCCCGCTGGTTCGGTTAAATAGTAAACATACTGTTTTTGCATTTTGTCGTTAACAACAATCTTTTTTTTCATATGTATATTATATCAAAATTACATCATGCTGTGCTAACAATGTTTTGAGGAATTGACAAAATGCTTAAAATATGCTACTATTTAATTATTAATTAAATAAAGTGTTTTGTGGGACTTAACGTCAGAAAACCCTAACAAGTTTACTAACCAAAGTTTGCAAAATACGCCAAGGTATTATCCCAATGGACAACAGAGGCCAATTTGGTCCTCGTCAGATGGTTCAGGGAAACTGGCAGTGTTCAGAGTGCGGTGCTCAAATCACCGAGCTGCCATTTGAACCAGATGGTGACCGGCCAATTTTCTGTCGCGACTGTCATCGAAAGAAACGAGACAGTAAACCACCTAGACGATTTTAACAGGAAAACAAAAACCCCTTAGCTAAGGGGTTTTTGTTTTGCAGGAATATTATTTTAAAAATTGGTCAAAGAATTCGACCGTTCGTTTCATAACAGTTGGCCATGCCTGAATAAACTCATGCGGTTCGTTAGGGTAGACAAAGTATTCAACCGTTTTTGATTTATTCTTTAAGGCTGCTTCAAGTTCGTCTGACCAGGCTAGGGGAACTGACTCGTCAGCGGTGCCGTGGTGGATTTGAATTGGAGTATTGACGCGGTCAAAATAATTAATAGCTGAAATACCCTCCCAAAATTCAGGACTGGTTGTCGGGCTGCCATACAACATCTCAATTTTAACGGCTATCTCGCGGCGTTGCCTAGTCCATTTATCATAATTTTTTTGATAGTCAGCGCTGACTGGCGCAAACAGGACGGCGGCTTTTATTAATGTTGGCTTGATGACAAGCGTATTAAGGGTAATGCCGCCGCCCATTGAATGTCCAAGCATGCCGATATTGTCTTTGTCAAAAAAAGTAAATTCGGAATTTTTGACGGCATAAACAGCATTGATAACGTCTTGCGTGTAGCCAAGACGAAAATCAAGTTCACTGTTAGGATCTTTGTCTGATTGGGCGTGGTTACGGTAGTCGGGATGAATAACAATATAACCTTGTCGTGCCAGGTAATCTTGTTCGCGTTTTAAGCCGCGTCCGTTGGTGTAAATTGCCGGGTCAATATAGCCGTGGTTTAAAATTAATACAGGAAATGGCCCGGCCCCTTTTGGCACATTCATGATGCCTGAAATCTTGAGGTCGCCGCTGAGGTATGTGATATAGTGGCGGGTATAAGATTCATTTTCTGCCAGAATATTGCCCAGCGTAAGTTCGCGCCCGTCATATTGTCTTTCCATCATAGCATCGATACTAACCGGGCGAGGAGTTTTTTCTTCACCGGAGTTTGCGACCTGGCTATCAACTACGGCCGCACATTGTCCGCTCAAACAGGCGCAAGGAAACCGACTGGTCACGTCCCATTTGCTGCAGTCACAATCAGCGTCAGCTTTGCAGCTTACTTGATAGCTTACGCTTTCTGCGGAGTTATTGGAGTGTTCCCATATTGGACATGCCACAATACAATTACCCTGCTGGCAGTAGGCCTGAAACGGACAGCTGGACCTAACGGCATATTCCATCGGCAGTGAACAATCGGCATCAGTCCGACAATCAACAGTGACATTATGATCTTGATTATTTCCAACTGGTTGGGCTTTTTTTGGGTTAACACAACCGCTGGTTAATAAGAGCAGCAGGAAACCTAAGTAGATAAAGACATTTTTTTTCATAGTTTTATTATTGTAGCAAAGAAAAGGCTTGTTGACGATTGATATTATTTTATTTATCATTATGATGATGAAACGAGAACAATTTATTCCACACTTAGAGCAAGAGCAGCCTCGAAATCTTAAGGAGATTTTGGAGGGTTTGGCGTTGCCGGCGCAAATCATTGAGCTTGATTCGTCTACTGAGGCGGAGGCTAAAAATCAGAAATCATTTCGTATTGATATTACTGATCGAGAAGCATGGGACAACGAAGAAACGGCGGAAAAGTTAACACCTTATTTGGGCGAATTGGCCTGGCTGGCATTTAGTGATCGCAACGAGAAGAGAAAGTTTGATCTTAATGATTCCGAGATGCGAGCTAAAGCTAAAGATGAAATTTTTACCAGCGATGTCGCCTTGGCTGATCATATTTATGTTATTGCTGAAGGCGAACGGGCTCTTGGTTTTCTGGCCGCTAACGATTGGGAATTACCAGATAATGAACGGGGATGTGTTGTTGGTTTAACTGTAGCGTTGCGTGAAGAACGCGGTAAGGGGATTGGTAAGGAGCTTTATCATAAAGTTTTTGGTTCAGGCGAGTATGATGCGATATTGGGCTGTTCCAGTACGCCGGCAGCCATTAAAAATCGGCTGGAAGTCGGTAAGGAACATGGCTATGTTGGCTATTATTGTGGTTTTAAAGATGGTGAGTACGGCAATCTTGGTTCGGAAGCTCAACAGGCTAAAGTCCAACAATTGAGCCAGGAGTTAGTTAAGGACTATGTTGATTGTGATGTGACAGTGCCGCCTGATGAGATGCCAAAAAATTTTATTGTGGTTCGTGAAGATATCGGTCCGATCCCGCCAGTCAAAGAAAGCGATATTAGATTTGATGGGACTAATCTGGCGCTTGATCAGACTTTCCGAGAATCATTGTTAAAAACCCAGGAAAAATTTTTGCCCCATACGGTCTATGGCAATCTGATTAATTTTAAAAGTAAATAAGTTTTTATTATCAAAAAAACCGGTCGCCTAAGGTGACCGGTTTTGATGTTAATTTATTGGCAATTAAATGCCTGACGGCACCGTTGTTGTGCTTCAACCGGTGCCTGATCGCAGGCTAAACATTCTGCACTGATGGTTTTGTCGGTTGTGGCTTGTGTTTTGCTACCGGCGTTGACGTTTAGAGCGCCGTCAGTCGTTGGGACAGTCGGCATCATTTTTTGGATTGTTGCTTCTAGATCGGTGAACGTTACTTCGGCCGGCAACTCAAATTTAGTTTCATCAAGTTGCCAAGGCTCGCAGTCAACGGTCATTTTTTTGTCAATATCAACGCGTGTGGCATCGGTGGCTTGAGCAGAGTCGGTTTGATCAAGGCCCATCATAAAACCCTGGGTTTGACCATTAAGCCAAAAATTGATTTTATTATTGGTAGAAATCATGTGACTATTAAACATTTGGCCGTTGATGGTTGAGGAAAAATCACCCCGCATTTTGCCGCCGCCAATAAAAACAACACCCTCATTTTTAGCAGTTTCGTTTGTTTCGGCAAAGGTACAGCGCTGAGGTGTGGGACTAGTTAATAATTCGCGTAGCGATTTGCCTGGTATGGTTTCGTCAAGCACCATGTTGGTATTGCCACTTTGATTTTTAATAGACATCATCCAGTAAACGCCGCCGGCAATGAGCGCAATAATAAGTAAGGCGATAATTCCGATTATAATATTTTTATTCATAGCTGATAGTGTTTATAATGAATTAGTTTTTTCCTGTCGCTTTAATTCGCGATACGAGAGAGCTAAAAAGATTACTAATAGTAACATGGTGTTAAGCGGCGCTAGCCAGAAAGGATATTCTCGGCCGAAACTTTCTAAAATCATTAATGTGCCCAAGACGCCGATTGAATACATTGCACCGTTTTTAAGATAGGCAAGTTTGGCAACAACATCAATACCTTTAACGGTAAGTTCCCGGACAACAAACGCGCCGATACCGTTACCAATAATGATGAGCGGAATAGACAGGGTGAAGGCAAATGCTCCGATAACGCCGTCAATTGAAAAGGAGGCATCTAGAATTTCCAAATAAAGGATTTTACTCCAGGCGCTGACGTGCGGATCGAGCAGGGCTTTTTCTTTTTCCTCGGCATTTTTTTTGAAACCGTCAGTAATAAAAAAAGCTGAAGCGCCAATTGATGCCGATAACGCCAGCCAGGCGTTCTCCTTAACGGCGTAGTAGATTACGGTTGTTAGAACTAGTGAGGCGATGGCATAAAACCAAAAACCCCTCGCATGAATCCAGCGTTCACTGCGGAAAGCATATTTTTTTTCTTCCAAAAATAGCCAGCCCAAAGAAACAAAGAATAGGTACATGCCGCCGCCCAATAGTAATAAGGCTTTAGAATGGTGGAGCGATTCCTCAATTGCTTCTTCGGATGTTGATAGGGCGAGCGCAAGAATTTCACTGAATGACGCCGTTGAATTAGCCAGCCAGATAATGATAAACGGCAGGATGCCGCGAACAATAAAAACGGCGAAGATGATGCCCCAGGTCATAAAAATACGCCGGTATTTTTCCGGCATGGTTTTTAAAACATGAGCATTAATGATGGCATTGTCAACGCTTGAAATTACTTCAAACAAAATAAGGCCTAAAATGACAATAAGAGCGCTGAACATGGATGATTAATAAATAAGATAAACTTTTAAGTATAGTATATCAAATAATTTTATTGCTGACCATTGTCAGTGCTACCTCGCAACAATTTGATACCCAGGTAGGAAAGCGGGGTATAAATAACTCCCATGCCGAATTTAAATAGCCACCAGGGCAAGATAATCATGATCAGGGTTTTGGGTGGGTACACTCCGGCGAAAGCAATTGTTGTCCAGATTGCCGTGTCTAAAAATTGTCCCCACAGATTAGAAAGGTTTGAGCGCAGCCAGAAGTATTTGCCGGAAAATTTAGCCCGAAGATAAAAAAAGGAAAAGACATCTTGATATTCACCGATGATGAAAGCTACCAAAGATGCCAAGGTAAAACGCCAGGACAACCCAAAAATTTGACCATAGGCATCAGCCATAAAAAAGTCAGCTGACGCCGGCATCAAATTGGATATACTATTAAATATTAAAAAAACAATCAAGCTCATAATGCCCATACGAACAAACAGTCTTGCTGTTGCCTTGCCATATACTTCGCCGATGACATCGGTCATCAAAAAGACTACCGGAAAAGCGAAAATCGCCGTTGAAAGATGAGTACCAAATAAAAACGGCATCAGCTTGATTCCTATCGTGTTTGACACAAATTGGCAGGTCAGGTAGAGAGTTAACGCTCCGGCCAGTTTTTTGTCGATCGCTAGGTTTGGTTGGTTTGGTGAGGGCATGGTTTAGAGTATATCAAGAATAATCCTATAAAACAAGGGGTTTTTGCAAACCAAAGTCGAGTTGACAGCTGTAGGGTTAAGATGCTAATTTAATTAGCTGTCCTTTTTACCAGAGGGAGGGTGTTGGTCATGACGATTGTAGTTAACCGCCAGGATTTTTTTGATCTGTTAGCGACGCGCCTGTCGCCAGACGACCTTGAACAAATCGGTGCTGCCTATGAGTTTTCCAAATATGGACATCGCAATCAGTTTCGGGACGACGGGGGACGGTATTTTGATCACCCGCGTTCCGTGGCACTGATCATCTTTGAAGAACTCAAACTTGCCGATTGGCAAATGATTGTTGCGGCATTGCTGCACGACATTCGTGAGGATTCGTATATCCTGACCGAGCAACGCATCGCCCTCAATTTTGGCACGACGGTTGCCGGCTGGATTAAGCTGCTAACCAAAGAGTCTGGTGTTGATTATCATGCCAGATTGCAAAGTTGCCGAATTTGGCAGGTGTGGGTTTTGAAGCTATCAGACCGGCTTCATAATTTGCGAACGCTTGACGGCTGTACGCCAGAAAAGTGCCGCCGCCAAATCACTGAAACTCGGGAAGTCTATATCCCGCTGGCCGAACAATTATTGCTTTTGTTGCCACCCGATCAAAAACACGTTGGGCAGCATCTTAAGCGAGAGATTGAGGCGCTGTGTGATCGTTATGACGCCAATCCTTGACCGCTTGCTTTTTCCAACCCCAGGGTTTGATTGGCGTAGCGGTCTTTTTATGTAAGGTTTGATAAAAAGATTTTTTTTGTTATACTAAAACAATATGATTACTACCCTAATTGATTTTTTAGTTCACTTCACCATTAGTGTTATTGATTTTTCAGGCTATACTGGAGTGTTTATCTTGATGTTTTTGGAAAGTTGCGGCATTCCCATTCCCTCAGAAGTGATCATGCCGTTTTCCGGGTTTTTAGTGGTTGAAGGTCGGATGTCTTTTTGGCCGTTAGTGTTGGTCGGTGCCTTTGCTAACCTAGGAGGGTCATTATTAGCATATTGGGTTGGTGTTCGCGGTGGCAGGCCACTGATTGAAAAGTATGGACGTTATTTTTTGATTTCCCGTCACGATTTAGATTTAGCTGATCGCTGGTTTAGTCGGTATGGTGAATTAACAGTTTTTTTTGGCCGACTTTTACCGGTGGTTCGTACGTATATTTCATTTCCGGCCGGCGTGTCAAAAATGAACATAAAGAAGTTTTCGCTGTATACATTTCTTGGTGCTTTGCCGTGGGCAGCGCTTTTCACCTGGCTGGGAATTAAGCTTGGCAGTCGCTGGGAATTAATTAGGCAGACGCTCCATAATTTTGACCTGGCAATTTTGCTACTGATTATTGTCTTAGTAGCATTATATATTTGGCGGCACGTAAAACACAGCCGCAGGCAAGGGTAACATTGATTTTGATTATTTAAAAAGAACCAGAAAAATTTCTGGCTCTTTTTAAATTACCTTGATGTTTATTGGTTATGGTAGTATGGCATTAAACAGATAACCTAAGACTATAATACCAAGACCAACCACTCCAAAAAATGACGCCAATAACTGCCACCGCATTACTTTTTTTAGAATTAATGCTTCGGGTAATGAAAGTCCGACAGTCGCCATCATAAAAGCCAGGGCAGTTCCAAGCGGAATGCCTTTTGCCACTAACGCCTGAATGATTGGGATAATACCGCTGGCGTTTGAATATAGCGGAATGCCGATTACTACCGCCAACGGCACGGCAAAAATATTTTCTTTGGTAATATATTTTTCAAAGTAACCTTCAGGAACATAGCCATGAATAACGGCACCAAGCGCAATGCCGGCCATGAGATAGGGCAGTACCTTGCTGATGATAGTAAACGTTTCTTGAGAAATGAGAGTAAATATTTTTTGAGGTGTCAGTTGAGTGGTTTTGGCAGTGTGGGGTGTGATGTTAGTTTGCCAAATAAAATTTTGGACATATTTTTCTAAGCGAAGTTTTTCCAAAGTGTAGCCGCCGATCATACCGATTAAAATTCCTGATGTGGCGTACATTATAGTTATTTTCCAGCCAAATGCTCCAGCTAAAAGGACTAGTGCCACTTCATTGACGAGGGGAGAAGTAATGAGAAACGCCAACGTCACACCAAGCGGAATTTTTGCGCCTAGAAACCCGATAAATAGAGGAATGGATGAACAAGAACAAAACGGCGTTATCGCTCCAAAGAAGGCGGCGAGGAAATAATCAAAGCCATAAAATTTTTTTGAAACCAAAAAATTTCTGATTTTTTCAATTGGTAAATAATAACGAATCAGGCTCATTAAATAGGTGACAACTACCAGGAGCAACAAAATTTTGATGCTGTCATAGATAAAAAACTCAACACTATGGCCGAGCGCTGAATCTTTTGTCAATCCAAAAGTGTCATAAATTAAGTAGTCAGTGATAATTTCAATCATACATATTGGAGTAAATCTTTTATTTCCTCAACGTTTGGTATTCGTCCAGCGATTTTCAGTTGTTCATCTATCACTAATGCCGGCATGCTCAGAGCGCCATATTGGACAATTTTTTCAAAATCAGTGATTTTTTCAACAGTGGCATTAAGCCCTAACTCACTGACTGCTAGTCTGGTGTTTACCTCAAGCCGTTGGCAGTTGGGGCAGCCAGACCCTAATATTTTGATGATCATATGGTTAGGATATTTTTTAATTCTTTTAGTAGAGTAGTCATCGTTTTTTGATTTAACGAGTAGACGATTTTTTTGCCGTCTCGTTGATTATTAACTATTGCAACATCAAGTAAAATTTTTAAGTGATGTGACACTAAGTTTTGTGGCAACTTCAAAAATTCGAATATCTCACAAACGCATTTAGGGCCAGTTTTTAGCAGGCAGATAATTTTTAGCCGGTTTGGTTCGCCAATCACTTTTACTTGTTCGGCCAATGTATCAAGATTTTTATTAATGCAGGAGTTTTTCATATCAATATGTATTGATATATTATTAGATAATTTTTTGGTTGTCAAGGTCTTTGGTTTAAAATAAAAATCGGCCGATTTTTGGCCGATTTTTAGTAAGGCATTATTTTTTGATGTTGTTTGGCTACAAGATGATATTAACGTTTGCCGGGAGGTTTGTGCGGATGATTTCCAAATCTTGGGAGGAGTAATTATTTCCCGACAAATTCAACGTTTTAAGGTTTTTTAAGTTACCCAATTCGTAGGGCAGCCCGGTTAGTTGATTGTTTGATAAATCAAGTGTTTGGAGGTTTTGTAGTTGGCCAATTTCTGCCGGTACTCCAGTCATTGTATTATTGGAAGCGTCTAAGATTTTTAAGTTTTGTAGCTGTCTGATTTCAGCTGGTAGTGCACCGGTTAGTTTATTATTGGAGATGTCCAGCTTTTCCAGATTTGTTTTTTTAAAAATTTCCTGAGAGATTTCAGTTAACCCCTGACCACTTAGATCAAGTACATTGTTATTTTCGGCAGGTTTTGTTGTTTTTTCTGGTACGATTTGGTCATCATTGTTGATGGCGGGTACGGGAGAGATACAGCCAAATAACGTTAAGTTCATTAATAGGATTGAGGTTAAAAATATTTTTTTCATATGTTGGCATTATACCAAAAAATTGATTTTAAAGCGATTTTTTAGGGGGTATAAATGTAAAACGGTGCAATGTGTTCTGGCTGGTGTTAAAGGTAAAAATATTGGTTTAAAACTGCTTATAAAAAACCCCAGCGTACTTATTGTAAGCGTGGGGTTGTATTGTTTCCTGGGCTAAAACCATAGCCATACGACGAGATAGACTGGTATGAGAATCAACAGACTGTACTTGAGTATATAGCTTAGGAAGCTGGGACATTTGACACCAGCAGCTTCCGCAATGGATTTTACCATCAGGTTAGGGCCATTGCCGATATACGTCATGGCGCCGAAGAATACTGCGCCAACTGATATTGCAATCACGTGGGCAGGGTAGAGTGCCAGCAGGTAGATCACCTGTAGTTGATCAAACGACAACGATTCTCCGGCGTAGTATTTGTTGATGGTTGCAAGCATCAACTGAACCTCTCCGGAAACGATGGTTGGGGGTGCGGCACTGCTGAGTATGGTTTGTACCTGCGTGATTGTCTCTTGGTTTACTAGCAAGCCTGTAGCCGTGACAAGAAAATTCAAGTACGTCGGGGCATTGTCTAGTACTGACGAGAGGCTACCAGTAGCCCAAAAGAATTGTCCGGGGGTGCAGATGCCAAGCTCGCAGGCATTGCACTCCAGCCACTCCAGCGCCGGAATCATAGTGGCAAAAATCCCAAAAAAGAGAATTGCCACTTCAGTGATCGGCCGGAATTTGAAATCGTTTTTCTGGTACACCCGGCGGCGAGTGGAAAACAACGAAGTTAGGGCGCTACCCATCATCACGATTTCGCGCAGGGGGCTATCAAGAAAGACTGCTCCCAGAATAACCCCGACAAAAAGGATGTTTTGCACTCCTTCGCTGCCGCTTGAAACGGTTTCGTCTGGTTTGTGACGGTATCTAATGGGGAATTTGTGGATGTGCCACCAGTCAATGATGTAAAACACCGTCAACACTATCGCGATCGTCGTGATCCACGGCAAGACAACTCTGGTGGTTATCCAGAAAAACGGTATTCCCTGGAGGTATCCAAGGAATAGCGGCGGGTCACCAATCGGAGTAAGCGCTCCTCCAATGTTACTTACCACAAAGATGAAAAACACGATGTGGTGAGGTCTGACCCGACCGCGGTTGAGCCGCAGATATGGTCTGATCAAAATCATTGAAGCACCCGTTGTTCCAACAATGTTAGCAATCACCGCTCCGATTGCCAGCATAATGACGTTGGTTAGGGGAGTTGCTTGGCCTGGCACGTTGATGTGAATTCCTCCGGCTACCACATAGAGCGAACCGATTAGGCAGATAAAGCTGATGTATTCGTAGCTTGTCTCTACTAATCTTTCGGACTGATTCAGGGACAGGTAATAGCCGATAGTAATGGCCGCCAGCCCAAAGGAGACAACGAAGTAGTATTTTTCCCACCACCGGTTCAGGAATGGCCCCAGGGCGATCGCCAGCAAGAGTGCTGCAAAAGGCAGCATCATGACCGGGCTTACGCCGCTTGAGTCTGTTGCTTCGGCAAACGCTAAATTGCTAAAGAGCACGATTGCCACAACTGTTGTCATTCTCATCTTGTTCATCCTAAACATGCTACGCGCCTCCTTGTTTTTGTTGAACCAACCTAGTTATGCAACCCAGGATGGCCGCATTATATGAAATATATATATTTTGTCAAGGGTCACTAAAAATAAAAAGGCTTATTTTAGCCATTTTTAACGGTTTATAATTTTTTTCTATTTTTAATGCATAACCAGCGGGGTCAAATAATATAGATTGCCGCGGATGAATTTTTAATATTTAGCTAGGTTGACATTTTTAATGCAGGCTGATAAGGTCTAGCTGACAATTGGGTCAACTTTAGGAGGAATGTGCAATGCGAAGCAGAATCTGTACCTTGTTGGTGGCTGACGCCACGGCCGAAGAATTTTCTCCTTTTGGATCGCTGATTGATCCGCAAGAGGATCAGCGGTCTGCCACTGAGGTTTTGTCCAAAGACGGGGTGTTTGCCTATTACCCGCAGGACGAAAGCAAGATGCTTAATCCCGGTGGCGAACAGCTGGTTTGTTCGCCGCTTGAGATGTGTTCCCGGCCGCGCACTGTCCGGGGGCAAATGGAGTACCACCATTGCCATGAAACGCTTTTGTTCCTGGATAACGTTATCCTGGTGGTCGGGCCGCAAGTGCCCGAATCGGGGTCGATGGACGGTATCACCCCGCAAGACTTCGCGGCGTTTGCCGTCGAGAAGAACTGTGCCGTGGTGTTGAAACCCCGGACCCTGCATGCCCTGGCTTTTCCGCGGAGTAACCGGACCGCTCGGGGGCTGGTGTTCTTGCCCTATCAGGCCCACCAAACCGACTGTCACTTCGTCGATATCCCGGAGGGGGCGATCCTTAAGCCGCAACTTTAGCGGCTCAGTCGACCGTGCTATATAGTTGCCGGACAGAGTGTTATGCTCTGCCCGGTTTTTATTTTTTACAAAACCAATATGTTCAATACTATTAACGATAAATATATATTGACAAACGATAAAGAATAAATTAAGATGAAAATATAACAATTTATAATAATTAATCTATGAAAAAAGGCTCAATAACATTTCTTCAGATAGTCATTGTAGTTCTGGGCATTGGTGCTCTCGCTCTCTTGCTCTGGGAACCTCGCGTTGAGGGCGTAAATGCGAACGCCACTACGCTTCGTGAGATATATTTTGATGATCCCTTTTTGGCGTATGTGTACATCGGCTCCATTGCTTTTTTTGTTGCGCTCTATCAAGCGTTCAAACTGCTCGGGTACATAGGACGAAGTGAAGTATTTTCGCACCAGGCCGTAAAAGCTCTACGGACTATAAAATACTGCGCGTTGACCATTATTGCTTTTCTTGTGGGCGCGGAAATTTATATCAATATTGTTCAGCGCAGAGTGGAGGAAGATATTGCGGGAGGCGTCATGGTGGGTCTTTTTCTGATTTTTGTTTCAATGGTTGTCGCGACCGCCGCGGCCGTGTTTGAAAAAACGTTACGAACCGCCGTAGAGATAAAAACCGAGAACGATTTAACAGTATAAGGAGATTACTATGGCAATCATCATTAACATTGACGTTATGTTGGCAAAGCGGAAAATGAGTGTTACCGAACTTGCCGAGAAAGTCGGCATTACCATGGCTAATATTTCCGTATTGAAGAATGGCAAGGCAAAAGCTGTCCGCTTCTCAACTTTAGAGGGAATTTGTAAGGCCCTGGAATGTCAGCCCGGTGATATTTTGGAATATAGGAAGTAGTAAAAATATAACGGACTAAACAAAAAAAGAGCGATTGTGATCGTTCTTTTTTTTGTACGTTTTGTAAGACGTTTAGGTTTTTGTAGTGAAGTTGTAATGGCGGGACGCAGTAAAACGAGTTATAGAGTTTTTTCAGAACAACAAAGGGTATTATTACGTCCCAAAATTTTAAGTTAGTCAAAACAATATGACAGAAATCCTACATAATCCAACAAACCCAACAGAATTGGGTACTCTGCGGGACACATCGGTTGCCAGTCAAGCACCTAAAGCAAAATTTGACGATCCTTCAAGGGTTGGTCAAAAAAAAGAGCAGAAGCGCACGCGAGAGAAGAAAGACGCGTTTGTGGCAGCTTGTAAAGGTCCCGTGAAAAGTATTGTTACCATGTGCAGAAAAGTTGGAATACACCGCGACACCTTTTATGCCTGGCGGCGAGCCGATCCGGAGTTTGTAAAAAGGATCCACAACAGCCGAGATGTTTTTTTGACTGAGTTGGAGGCAAGTCTTAAGGCGCGGGATAAATCCGACACTTAGGCGTAAAATGTAATTGACAATTTCTAACCTAAACTGCTCTTCTGAGCAGCATGGTTTAAAAACTCACGAAGATACTGAACCCCACGTTCAGCGATTCTTCGTGAGTCATATCGGGAAACTGGTATGGGGCTTAAAAACCCTGCTGGCGTGGGGCTTTGTGTATCTAAAAATTAATAACCTAAAACTTATGACCAACATAGCGCATGGAGGAAAGAAGTGGCTAACTTTGGTGGCCCTGGCTATCATAGCCACACCACTTTTAGCTGCCTGCACTCCTCAAACACCATCAGCCAATAATGGGCAGAAGCAAACTCAAGAGGCTCAGCTTGACACTACGCAAGAATCAGAAGCTGATACTAACCAGCAGCCTGCTGATATTACTGAATCGGATCAACAAGCAGATGAAAGCTTTTTAGTCATCCGAGTAATTGACGGCGACACGGTTGAGTTGGAGGACGGTTCACGCGTCAGATATATCGGCATCGATACTCCTGAGACCGTGGACCCTTCAAAACCAGTCCAGTGTTTTGGCAAAGAAGCCTCTCAAAAGAATACTGAGTTAGTTTTGAACAAGCAAGTCAGGTTAGAAAAAGATATCAGTGACAAAGACCGCTACGGCCGGTTGCTACGGTATGTTTATGTTGGTGACACTTTTGTAAACCTGGAATTAGTTAAGCAAGGCTTTGCCAGTTCATACTCATACCCACCAGATGTTAAATACCAAGACCAGATCGTAGCAGCGCAAACTGAAGCCAGAGAGCAGAAACGAGGTCTATGGTCAGCCTGCAATACCGGATCAACTAACAACGCAGCACCCCAACTAAACAGTGGTTCGACAAACACCAACACGAATACAGTCACGCCACAACCAACCCCAACTACGCCGACCCCGGCTCCGCAAGAACCAGCTACGACACCAACTCAGCAATGTAATATTAAAGGCAACATTAGCGCTGCCGGTGAAAAAATTTATCACGTGCCAGGTTGTGGTAGCTACAACCAAACTAAAATTGACGAAAGCCAAGGAGAGAAATGGTTTTGTAGCGAAGCCGAGGCAGTAGCTGCTGGCTGGAGGAAGGCTAAAAACTGTCCTTGATTATACCCCCTTACCTTAGATGGAAATTTTATCTGGGCCCGCTACAATCTGTTGCGGGCTTAAATAATAAAGTAAAAAATGTTATAATTACATCAAATAATGTCTACACGATTACTAACAAAAATTGAATTAAAGGAGGATCTGGCAAAGGTTCTTCTTAAGCAAGGATACCGAGTTAAAAATAGTGTTTTGCAGTTGAGGAAAGATGACCGAGAATCCAAACGTCAAGCTCATTTGCTTGCCAAAGCTGAACGAATTATAGCTCAGGAGAATTTCATTTTAAAAAACATATCACTCATTGAAAAATCTTTGATTAATGGTTGTGACTTGGATGTGAGTAAAATTAAGCCAAAATTGATCTTGGTGGAACCTCGCAGTGAGTGGGAAAAAATTTTCCGATGGTGGAGCCTTGTCTGGTGGAGCCTGCCAAATGAAAGGTCTTATGGAAGACAAATGAGATTTATAGTTTGGGACTCATACCATAAAGCACCTATAGGTTTAATCGGTTTGCAAAGCCCTATTTTAAGTTGGTCGGTTAGAGATTCGTTTTTAAAAATCAAACCGGAAAAAAGAGATTACTGGGTAAACCAATCTTTAAGTGCACAGCGGTTGGGAGCGTTGCCCCCATACAATGATGTTTTGGGAGGCAAACTTGTTGCTTCTCTGCTTACGTCAAATGTGGTACGCAATGAATTCGAAAGAAAATATCGCAACGCTAAAACTGTAATGAAGAACCGTAAGATTCCACCAAGATTGTTATTTATAACAACTACAGGGGCTTATGGAAAAAGTAGCATTTATTCTCGGCTCAAATTTGGTGGTCGTGAAATTGTAAAATTTATTGGGTATAGTCACGGAGTTGGCTCTTTTCACATCCCAAATTATCTTTATGATAATTTAATAAAATATTTAGCCTCTAAAGACATCGACACCTCAAGGGGCTACGGTTCAGGTCCATCACGTAAATTACGTTTGATTGACCAGTCAATGTCACTATTAGGATTTAAACATGGTACCAAACATGACATTAAAAGAGGTGTTTATATTTTTGAACTCACAACCAACTTGGAGGCTGTTATAAGTAAAGGCGAAAAACCAAAGTGGGTACACAGGTCAGTCAAGGCGCTGAGTAAATACTGGATGGATCGGTGGGGTATCCCTCGTAGTCAACGCGACAATACTTACCTTAATTTTAATAAGGACAAATTTATCACCCAAACCATTAAAGAGTTAGAGGGATTTAAAAAATCATATAAAAATATCCGCAATGCCTGATTCAAGCCAGGGACAATCGCAGGTTTATAGACACTTACCCGAAGAATTACTTGGAGATATTCTTGAACATGTTCCTCAAACTGTAGAAAAAATGAATAAAATGTTTGATATTCAGGACGAACCGATTAAACAAGGCATAGAAACATTAAAACAAAAAAACATGATCACGAGTCTCTCTGGTAATGTTTTTTCAACCTCATTAATTGCAGTAGACGGTGGAATGGTACTTGAAAAAATGTCAGGTACAGACATTTTGTTGGCCGTTGCAGTAGGAGTTGAGGGTTTGACTGAAGATAAGGGAAGCGGTTGGGAAAAGGGAAAAAATCAGTTTGTCCAGTGGCAGACTGTTCTTCCACACGACGGAGCGAATGCTCGACTTGCCCAAGGAGTTATGTTTTTGATGGAAATGACCGTCCTTTCAAATGATTCACATGAAATACGTATTATGGATGGGACCCACTTTACTCCAATATTGAAAGTTAATAGTTTGCTATCTTCTAACGAAGAAAAGGCTGGGGCTGAATACAAGCAAGCACTAAAAGATTTTTTAAAGGAAACATATAATAAAATAATTCCTGATATACCTAACATTATTTCATCCGCTTTAACTGACGATAAGATAGTAGCCATTGCAAAGTACAGTTCCTCAAGGGATATCTTGGATGCCTACTTGAAAGATAAAAATATAAGCCTGGATGACAAAACTTTTTTTACTCTTGGGCTCTCGGAGAATGAGTATACAAAACCTTTGTCAGTTGGCCAAAGCAAGGAAGAGCGTGGAAAAGTCTGGAACGACTTGCACATAAAATGTAATTTAAAATTTAGTGATGTTAATGATAATGAGTTAGATACTTTATTTAAAAAAATTATCAAGCCTATCAGAACTCAGGAATTCCCTCATAAAGACTCTTCATTATTTTTTACTTATTTTAAACCGTTTAACCAAGGTCCTGCCTACAGAATAGAGATAAAAAAATCTCTTGCGGATGATATCAATAGATTGGAAAAAGTTCTATTGAGTATTAAAAAGCAAATTGTATTTCCAGAAATTCGAGAACCTTTTCCTCAATACTTAGTTGATCTTATGGCTAAAAGTGTTGCTGGGGGGTTATTTGCTATTCAAGAGGCCATTAGGTTATCGCCGGAGCTTAATATTGATAAAGGCAAATTCGATTTACTTTTTCCATATAGAACATAATTATTAAATTAGACTCAAAATGACAGAATCAAAGAAAATTTCAGAAGAATTACTTAAAGTCCTAAATGACCAGTCGCGCGCAATCGTTGGTATCACCGGATCACCGAGTAATACCTTGGATATAGAAATAGACATAACTGAAACAAGTAAATCAGACCGTGTTTTGGGGCAGATGGTTTATGTTGTTGTTGAGGAAGACAATAGGAAAGTCTTGGTAATTGGACAAATTATTAAGATTGAAACAAAAAACAGATGGCATGAAGACATGGCCTTTAAGGGAGTTATAAAAAGACATGGGAAGTTGCCTCATCTGAGTGGAGCTGCCGACAATAGACTGGCTAAAATCAGCGTCCAGGCATGTTATGATTTAGGCGGTTCAGAGCCAAGAACGCACATCCTTGGAACCTCTCCTTCAACTGGTGAAAAAGTGCAGAAGATGGATAATGAAGTTATGAAAAAATTGATGGAAAACCATGGCGAATCAGTCACTTATATTGGTAAAGTCTACGGTACAGATGTTAACCTGCCATTCTGGTTTAAACATTTTGACAAAACTCTTAGCGGAGAGTTAGGAGCAAAGGACGCTTATCATATTGGAATTTTTGGAAAGACCGGGTCAGGCAAAACTGTCACCGCTGCAATGGCTTTATTGGGGTATGCTAAGAATAAAAATAACATGAATATACTGGTTTTGGACCCACAGGGACAGTTTTATGTTGACAACGAACTATTACCTAACGACAAAAAACTTGAACAAGCCGTCGGTGATATTGGGATGAAATACAAAAAGTTTAAAATTTTGGAAGATTTATATTTACCAGGCAATGCCTTTGACTTATTTGGTAATCTTTTATTAAAGAGTGGTTTTGTGAGTAAGTCATTCAATATCCTTAGTGACAGGGAGGTGAATGCAGCTGACGCAATCTCAGAATATTTAGAATCGTATAATAAAAAAAGTAAGGGTAAGTCGGCAAACTTAACAAAATTATCAGACGAGGGTTATAGCCTTGATTTAATGAAAAAAACACTTCAGAAATTTACTGAGGTTACAGAAGATGCAAGTGGTAAAAAAAGTTATAGCCGGTATTTGGATATGATATACTCCGATGGTCGAAGAAAAGATCAAGTTATTGGAAAATTAAATTCCGTCTTAAGTAATGAAACTTATATTAAAAATTTATTTGACAGACGCTGGAGCCCTGTAGCTAAGTTATTTGCACAGGTTAAAAATGATGGGACTAATAAGATTACTGTAAATGAGATAATAGATTTAGTTTCATCTGAAACCGACAAAGGAAATTTTGTAGTCCTTGATATGAGCGAGAGGGGTGGTTCAGAAATCAGTGAGAACTTACAAGCATTGTTTGTGAAGATGGTTCAAGAGGGTCTAATGGAAAAGGGGGAAGACTTCTACACCAAAGATAAAAAAGTGAATTGTCTTGTAGTTATGGATGAAGCTCATCGTTTCATTTCTCATGCGTCATCGGACCTCCAGATAGTCGAATTAACCAAAGATATTATTGATGCTGTTAGAACCACCCGCAAGTTTGGCATTGGCTATATGTTTATAACGCAGACCATAGAGTCTCTTGATGAGGAAATCTTGAGACAAATGCGAATCTTTGGTTTTGGCTATGGACTTACATCTGGATCAGAACTTAGAACGGTTGGCGAAATTATTAACAACCCATCAGCCATTCAGCTATATCGCTCTTTTATTGACCCCAGTAGTAACGGTAAGTTCCCATTTATGTTTTTTGGCCCAATTTCGCCACTTTCATTTACTGGGTCGCCATTGTTTTTAGAAGTTTTTACTGACTATGGTATGTTTGAGACCGTAAATGGTGTCACATCTAATACAGACGCTGGAGGTAAGCCCGAGGAATCAAAAAATGTTGAAAGTAGTTGACAGAGATAAGGCAGTTGATATAATTAAGTTATTACAATTCAAAACGCAGGTAGGAAGTATGTTACTGGGTCATTTTGACCCGGTGGGACGGACACAAAAAATCCGCACTACTCAGGACTAAAAACTTGAGCACAGCTTCTATACGCAGACGGTTGTTTACTGGGCGTACTGACCATTTGTAACATTTAGGTCAGCCTATCGGCGGGTCTTGTGTCTTGAAAAAGCAAGATTGAGCTTAGGAGCCTCCAAATTTTTTCACGAATTAACTATTCGTCCAAAAATTTGGGGGCTTTTTGTATTTCACCAGCTACATTCCGTCCCGAGTTGGACAGGTGCACGTAGCTGGGTACCTGTTCAGCCCGGGGCGGATTTTGCTTAATAGAGCAAATCAGCAGGCTGAAGGGATAATTTAATCAGGCTTAGGAAGGTGCTATAACCAAGATGAATATTAGAGAGGAAAATCTACAACGCTTCATCGACCTCTACGAGAGGAAATATGCTGTCCGCTTAGGCAGGCAGGAGGCTTATAATATGTTTTTAAAGCTGATAAATCTGGTAAAAATAGCCAATTTTGATGCTCACAGCCAGCAATTTACTGACCACACTTAATGTAGTATCGTTGTGGTTGGGAGAAAAATATGCAAAATCAAGAGGAAAAATTAATCTATGTCTCCTACAGGAGAAAATCAAGCGAGTCTGAAGATCGGCAGACTTTAAGCCTGGATTCCCAAAAAAAGGAGCTTAGTGCTTTTGCCGACAAATATGGGCTAAGGGTTAAATTTGATTTTGCAGAATCTCAGTCAGCCTATAGTCGTGGCCGCCCGAAATTTTTAGAAATGGTTGAGTTAATTGAATCAGGTCAGGCTAATGCCATATTGGTTTATCATATTTCCAGATTGGCGAGGAATATGACAGACGGTGGTTTGATTATTGATATGCTAAAGGACGGAGTTATTAAAGAAATAAGAACACCGCACGAACAATATACAAAAGATTCCGGCCAGGAATTTATATTAGCCCTTAATTTTGCCATGTCAAAGAAGAGCTCTGACGATACCTCAGAGTTTGTTAAAAGAGACATTGAAGCAAAATTACGAAAGGGAGAATGGCCCGGCATGGCGCCGACAGGCTATTTGAATCTTGATAGTAATGGAAAAATAGCTGGCAAAAATTATAGTTTAGAAAAACAAATTGCATTGAGCAAAATTAAAAGACCATTGAGACGGATAGAGCATGATCCATTTTTAGCACAACTAATTTCGAAATTATTTGAGAAATCAGCGACCAACCAATACATACTGGATGAACTGGCTGAAATGGCTATGGAGTGGGGTATTATTGGCAACAGAAGCGGCAAAAAGCTCAGCGAATCATCAGTTTATCGTATTTTAACCAACCCTTTCTATTACGGGGCTATTCGTTGGAAAGAGACTATTATTGAACCAGAGGATTTGCCAGCACAAAGCCGCCATGAAGCAATTATCAGTCGGGAGTTATTTAACAGAGTTCAGGAAGTCCTGGGTTTAAGGACAAAATACGTCAGTCCCAAACGATGTTATAAATATTCTAATATTATGACTTGTGGTATCTGCGGCGGCCACATGTCAGGGATTACCGCCAAGGATATTACCTACTATCGTTGTTGTAAGTGCAGAGGCGTCGCTTATGTGAAAGAGGGTGAGCTTGAAAAACAGATAGTGGCTTTTTTAGAAACTATGACCATAGACGAAGATTTTTATAAGCTGGCAATCGAGGAAATAAATCATGCTAATGAGAACGAAATCAAAACCAGAGATGCAATCAAGGACCAGCAGGATCGGGAGCTAAAACATTGTCAGATCAGATTTGATAATTTACTAAGGCTTAAAATTTCACCTGAAAATAAAAACGGAGAACTTTTAAGTGAGGCTGATTTTGTCAGACAGAAAAAGATCATTGACGAAGAGATGTCATCTATCAAGGAAAGGATTGGTGACACAGACAGGCAAAGTCAGAATTGGTTTGATTTGTGTGTAGAATACTTTGATTTTACAACCAGGCTGGTTAATAAGTTTAGAGAAGCCGGTCCGGAGAAACGTCGGGAGATATTTGAATTTTGTTACTATAACCCGCAAATAAACGCGCAAATACTAACGAATAGCGCGAATAACCCGCATAAGTTTATCATTCAGGCAAATTCCATAAACAGCGCCACTATAACCGCAAATAATGACTTAAGTAAAACAAAAACAGCAGCCAATATGGCTTCTGTTTCCGAATGGCGGGAGCGAAGGGGCTCGAACCCTCGACCTTCTGCGTGACAGGCAGACGCTCTAACCAACTGAGCTACGCCCCCGTGAATGGGTCCGCATAGGACCCATTATACATTATTTTTTGATTTGTTCAACAATTTTGGCAAAAGCCTTTGGTTGCTTTTCGGCCAGCTGTGACAACGCCTTGCGGTCAGCTTCGATCTTGTTGTCTTTCAACAGTTTGATGAATTTAGAATAGGTCAAACCGTTGGCGCGACAAGCGGCGTTGATGCGGATCGTCCAGGTTGAGCGATTATCTCGCTTTTTCTTGCGGCGGTCGCGCAGCGCGTGGGTGCCGGCTTTATTCACGGCCGTTTTGGCGGCGCGAATAGTATTGCGGCGGCTCCAGCGATAACCCTTTGTCTTTTTCAACAGTCGTTTTCGTCTGGCAGCGTGGCTTGTGCCTCTTTTAACTCTCGGCATACGTGTAACTTAATTTGTTATGAGTAGGGAATTAACCGTTTGATGTTTTTGACATCAGACTTCGACAGGTCTTGTGAACGACGCTTGCGTCGTGAAACTTTACCGGTTTCTCGAGCATTAAAATGATCTTGCCCGGCATGCTTGGTCAAAAACTTCTTTTTTTTGCCTTTAGTTACTTTAACTTTTTTGGCAGTTGATTTGTGGGTTTTTAATTTCATAATGTGGTGTGAAAATTAAAAAACAGCTTTTTGCTGCTGAGTGCAGATTAATTATTTTTTAGCGATGACGACTTGCAGCTTGCTGCCCAGACGATTTAACGGCTGTTCAATGACAACAGGAACTGCTTCACCGACTTTTTGGATAAACTTATCAATTATCTCTTTAGCCAAATCTTGATGCTGTCGCTCTCGTCCCTTAAGCAAGATTTCAAGCTTAACTTTATCTTCATTGGTCAAAAATTTTTGGGCTTGTTTGATTCGCACATCCGTGTCGTGCTCGGAAATCCGTAACGATAGGCGAATACCTTTGGTTTCAACCTTTTTCTGTTTGGCTTTTTCTTTGCGGCGTTCTTTTTCTTCCTGGTATTTTAGTTTACTATAATTCAATATTTTTGCAACCGGTGGGTTGGCCAGCGGGGATACTTCAACCAAATCAAGTCCGAGGTCTCGCGCCATTTCCAGTGCCTTGGCGGTGGTGACGATTCCAATGTTTTCGCCATTCTCGTCAATCAGCCGAACCTGTTCGGAACGAATATATTGATTGGTCCGATGACGCTTGTTCTGGACCTGATTATATCTAGGTTTTTTTCGGGAAATTCTCAATTCTGTTTAGTTTAATAATAAATGGTGGAGATGAGGGGAATCGCACCCCTGTCTAGAAAGAAGAGATAAAGTAGGTTTACAAGTCTATTCAGCTTTTAATCTTGATCGAAGCGTCTAAAACTGACGAAACCGCGTTCGATCCAGCCTGGGTTGTTTTAACTGATTAGTTAGGCAGCTAAGCAGTCTAGCCTAATGTATAGCACCAGGGTCCGGCTATTAGGCGTGGTCCGGTCTGATGGCTTTGGGTTTTAGGCCAAAGCTGGAGCTAAAGCCAAGGAGCTGAAAGCGCCTCGAACTTTAGCGACAAGTGATTTGGCACTTATCTTTGATGGCAGGTTGATATTTACGAGCTAAACCGTACCAACGCTCGACTTGAGTACTTTAAACCAAAATTCTATCGATTTTAGTCATCCCCCTAACGCCTGATTTTATTGCGGAGTTGGCGTTCAAGGTCGCGTTTTTTGATATCTTCGCGCTTGTCTCGCTGCTTTTTCCCCTTTACAAGACCAATTTCAATCTTGATCAGACTTCCTTTAGTATATACAGAAATAGGCATAATTGTCAAGCCTTGTTCTTTACTTTTGCCGCGTAAATAATCAACCTCTTTTTTAGTCAAAAGGAGTTTGCGGCTTTGCGTCGGATCATAGCCAATTTGAGTCCGGCTGGCGAACTTGTAAGGGGAGATATGAGCATTTAACAGCCATACTTCGTTTTTGTGGTCAACCGTCACGTGGCTACCCTTTAAGTTAATTTGCCCGCCCTTAACTGATTTTACTTCCGGCCCGGATAATACAATACCGGCCTCGAATTTTTCCAGGACCTGATACTCGTGCAATCCTTTTTTATTGACAGTAATGCTGGGCATATATATTAGCAGTATACCATGAAATGTAAATTGACACTCAGAGGTGAAATTTAGTATAATTTAAAAAATAAAGCAAGTAAAAACCATGGAAAATAAAAATTTAACAATCAATATTTCCACCGGAACAATTTTAAAAATCTTAGGAATTTTGTTGGTGTTTTTGTTTATCTATTTTATCCGGGACATTATTTTGCTTTTGTTTATCTCGGTTATTTTTGCGGCGCTGATTGAGCCACTGGTTAATTGGCTGGAACAAAAAAAAGTTCCGCGCGGACTTGGGGTTGGCTTGATTTATGTCACGCTGTTATTATTTTTGTTTTTGACGGTGCGAATGTTGATCCCGCCGATTGTTGAACAAATCGGCCTGCTGACTCAGAATTTTCCCAGCCTGTGGTCGCGTTTAATGGAAAATTTTGAAAGTGTCCGGCAGTATTCACAGGACCAGGGTTTAACGGAAAATATTTTAAGCGGCTTGCAGGGACTGCAGACCACCTTGCGCCAGGCTGCGGGCAGCGCGTATGGTTTTATCGTGACGGTTTTTGAAAATATTGTTAACTTCGTGATGATTTTAGTCATCACCTTTTATTTAGTTGTGGAAAAAGATTCGGTCGCTAGGTTGTTTCGGGCCGTGGCGCCGGCAAAATACCATCAACACTTCAGCAGTTTATTTATTGCAATCCAGAAAAAGACAGGGGACTGGGCGCGCGGCCAGTTGATTCTTGGATTATTGATTGGCATTTTATCGTTTATCGGTTTGATCTTTTTGTTGCCCAAATACGCGTTGGTGCTGGCATTGGTGGCGGGCTTAACGGAGCTGGTTCCGTATATCGGGCCGATTATTGGCGCGGTGCCGGCAGTCTTTTTGGGTTTTACCGTGCCGCCGTTTTCTTTTGGCCGCGGTATGGCGGTTTTGATTTTGTATGTGGTAATTCAGCAGGTGGAGAATAATTTGTTGGTGCCGCAGGTGATGAAAAAATCAGTCGGCTTAAACCCGGTGGTGATTATTATTGTGATGTTGATTGGTGCGCGCCTGGCCGGCATTGTCGGATTGATTTTGGCAATTCCGGTGGCAACCGCGATTGGTATTATTGTGAAAGATTTTGTTCAAAAATCGGAGTTGTCGGAAATCAAAGCCGGACTTGATCATGACGGTGGTATTTCCAACTAATAGATAACGTTGTATACTATAGACGTATTAATTTATTAACGTAGGGAAGAAAATTTTTTTTCCAACATCCTTTGAAGGAGGTAAACATGGCGTACCCAATGCCACCAAAAGTTTCTAAACCAGCCGACATGGCTTCATCACGGCCAGTTGGTTTAGTCGCCAGTCCAAAAACCGGCGGCGGTTCCTGGTTTAAGGGTTTTATCACTTTGATTATTGTCTTGGTAATTATCGGCGGCGGCGTGTATCTGATTGCCAGTTACACGGGCGTTGGCACCGGTTTGATTCCAGGAACTTCATATTTTCAAAATACATGGCAGGCGGTCTTTTTGACCAATGGTCAGGTCTACTTTGGTAAGGTTAGTAAGATTGGATCCGACTCGGTGGTATTGCATGACATCTACTATTTGCAGGTTGTAACCCAGCCATTGCAGCGCAGCCAAGATGAGCCAGCCCCAACCGAAGAGGAACAGCAGCAGGGTCAGCAGCGTCTGACTTTAATTAAGCTGGGCAATGAATTGCACGGCCCCCGTGATGAAATGATTATCAATCGCGATCATGTGATTTTAATGGAAGATCTTAAGGAAGATTCACGAGTGGTTCAGGCCATCAATGATTATATCGCTAATCAGGGCGAAAATAAATAAACGAAAACATAAAACAGCAGACAGTGGCTCGGTTCAACCGGGCCACTTTTGATTCTTGGTCGATTTTTTAGTATAATAATACTAACATTTTGACTATTTTTTTGTTGTTGTCATGAAAAATAAAATAAAAAAATTTTTCGCGTTTTCCTGTATTTTGGTTGTAGGCGTTTTAAGCGTTCCGGCAAACATTTTTGCCCGAACCGAGAGCACTAACTATATCATCTATGCTGATGTTTTTAGTTCTGGTGGTTTAGCAACGTCAAGTTCTGATCTGTATTCATTGTATGACACGATTGGTGAGGCAATGATTTTATCGGCAACGTCTGCCTCAACTTTATATGGATTAAAGGCCGGGTTTCAGGAAATGTATCCTGACCAATATATCACTTTGAGTATTGCCGATACCGCCATTGAGTTGGGGGCTTTGAGTTCAAGTTCGGCTAAAACTGACAGCAACACCATGGTGGTTGATACTAATGCCTCAAACGGTTTTAGCGTCACGGTTTCCGGATCCACATTGACCAGCGGTGCTAATACTATTACAGCCATCGGTGGTACGGCCGCTGCATCGACAGTGGGAAGCGAACAGTTTGGAATTAATCTGGTGGCTAACACTTCGCCGGCGATAGGTTTGGCACCGTCCGGTACGGCGCCAATTGGTTCGGCGGCAGGACAGTATGCCATTGCCAATAGTTTTGCTTTTGCCAGCGGTGACACCGTAGCCTCCTCGGGCTCGGCAATTAATCAGACGACTTTTACGGTTTCATACCTTGCTAACATTTCTGCTTCAACTGAATCGGGAACATATACTACCACCTTAACGTATTCGGCGACTGCTAATTTTTAAATTTACCCAATGAAGCGCTTTATTTTCATCTGTATTTTTGCCGTCGGTGTGCTGTTTTTTTCTCCGGCGGCATCAGCCACCACCATATTTTCGCCGATTATTGAACTTGAAGCCGCACCCGGCGAAACGGTTAATGGTTTGGTGAAGCTGTTTAACGAAACAGCTGAAAATGTGGTTTTATCGTCTGTGGTAGAAGCATTTACCAGCGGGGATGAAACCGGCCAGCCGGTATATTTGCCGCCGGAAGCGCAGTATGATTATTTGAATTGGTTTGCTGTTGAGCAAAAAGAAATTACTTTAACGCCGCGCCAAGTGGCGTTGGTGCCATTTACCGTTAAAGTACCGTTTGATGCGGTTCCGGGCGGCTACTATGCTGTGATTTTTTGGCAAACTTCTTTGGCCGGAGAAAACCAGGCACCAGTGGGGATTAATAGCCGGGTGGGTACGTTAGTTTTTCTAAAAATTTCCGGCGCCGTTACGGAAAGCGGGGAAGTATCTGATTTTGGATTGAAGCAGCCAGACACCTTTTTTGAATTACCGGTTGATTTTACGGTTCGCTTTACTAATTCCGGAAATATTCACTTGCGGCCGACCGGGACTGTTGAGGTGAAAAATATTTTCGGCCAAAAGCATTATTTGGAAATAAATCCGGAGCGAAGAAACGTGTTGCCTAATAGTACCCGGCTGTTTGAGGTGGTTTGGGGAAGTGTTGGCAATAACACCAATTTGGTATCGACATTTTTGACAAAATTAAGCCAGGAGTTTGATTTTTTGGCGATCGGTCCGCATACTGCCACGCTTGAATTGGAGTATGGCTCAACCTCGCCACAGCGTCTGACTGAAACAATATCTTTTTCGATTTGGCCTTGGCGTTTACTGCTAACCGGCGTGGTGCTTGTTGTAATCGTTGTCTTTTTAATCAGGCTGAATAATAAGATTAACCGTTTAAAGAAAAAACTGACCAAGAAAATCAATGAATAGCAGCCAAGCTAAAAAGATTTTATTTGTAAGTTTTGCCTTGACGGTTGTTTTTGGTTTTACTTTATTATCATTAATTTTTTTACCGGTCCGTGCGGCAAGCGTTAATATCAACGCTACGGTTTCCGGCACGAGCGTCTCCTGCGGTAATGGTGTTGCTGAGGCCGGCGAAGCGTGTGATGGCACAGATGATGCAGACAGTTGTTACAATGGCAGTTGTAACTCTGATTGTACGTGTCCTGTATGTGGTGATAACGCGATTGAAGCCGGCGAAGAGTGTGAGGCTGATTCTGATTGTGCCTCTGGTGAATTTTGCAATGACAGTTGCGGTTGTCAGGTTGTCGGTCCCAGCTGTATTCCGGTTGCAACCACCTGTAGTTATGGTGCTTGTGTTGCCGGAACCAAATCGGGCTTTTGCACTAATGGCTGTTCATCTTGGCCGGTTAGCCAGCCGTGCGTAGTGCCTGGTTGCGGCAATGGTGTTATTGAGGCCGGTGAAGAGTGTGATGACACAAACTTGGTTTCAGGCGACGGCTGTTCGGCTTCGTGTCAATTGGAGTTTGGTTGCGGCAATGCTTCGATTGATCCTGGTGAGCAGTGTGATGACGGTAATGTCGTTGGCGGTGATTGCTGTTCGGGCTCGTGTCAGAGTGAAATTTTAATTACTGGCGTTTCGGTTTCAACAACCAATACGAGCGCTGCGGTTAGCTGGACGACGCCGTGTCAGTCAACCGGGTCATTGTTGGAGTGGGGCAAGACAGTTGCCGTCAGCGAGGGTTCAGCTAGTTTGTCCGGAGGAAACTATAGTCACGCCATCAACGGATTAACGCCAAATACTGTTTATTTTTACCGTATTACCGCCACTAGCGGCTCGTTGCAAGCGGTGCATAACGGTTCTTTTTTGACGACTGGCGGGGTTGAAAATTGTACTAATGGTTTGGACGATGATAATGACGGTTTTTGTGATTATCCGGCCTCAAATTGTTCGGACAGCTCAACACCGGGCGATCCGGAATGCTCCTGTAGCCCTAATTTTATTTGTACGCCGCAGGCTTGCAATAATACCACTGGTAAACAAACTGTTGATTGTGTTGACCAAACTGTTCCAAAGTGCGAAAGCGATTATAGCTATGAGCAGGATTGTGATGTGTGTCCGGGCGTTACCTGCGGCCCGTGTCAGGATTTGGACGCCAACAGCTGTTCTTGTGTCGTGCGGCCAAATTGCTGTGGCAACGGCAACTGTGAGCCGCCAGGAGAAGACCCCTATAGTTGTGTAGTTGACTGTCCGGCTGATTGTCTGTCTGATTGGGAGTGTAGCGATTGGTCACCGGCGGTTTGTCCTACGACCGGAATTCAAACTCGCGATTGTTTTGATAAAAATGCCTGTCCAGTGCCGATTAATAAACCGGCCACCAGCCAAACTTGCGGCGGGGTCTGTGTTGGCTTAAGTTGCGGCACCTGTCAGGCGATTGATGCGGCAACGTGTACTTGCGTTGAGCAAGTCACCTGTTGTGGCAATGGCATTTGTGAAAGCGGTGAAAATCATGTTGCTTGCGCCCAGGATTGTGTTGAGGCTTGTCAACCGAACTGGACCTGTAACGGCTGGGGAGCGTGTGCTAATGGTGTCCAGAGCCGTGAATGTTATGATTTGAATAATTGCAATCTAAACCTTGATCGTCCGCCGGAGGTTAGGGCTTGCGGCGGTGATTGTGAAGTGGCCTGTTCGACTTGTCAGCAGATTGATTTGGGCAGTTGCAGCTGTTTAGCAACCACTCCTTGTTGTGGTAATAACAGTTGCGAAACTAATGAAACGGTTTGGTCGTGTCCTGTTGACTGTGGATTGCCGCCGGAATTTCGTTTGACGCTTACTAAATGTCTTGACGGACTGGACAATGATGGCGACGGTCTGACTGATTATCCGGCCGATCCGGGGTGTACCAAGCCATCTGACAGCAGTGAACTTAATTTAACGGAAGTATTTAATAATGTTTCAGAAGTTATTTCCGACGTCGTCGTTGATCAGGTTTTAAATAACCCGGTTGTTGAGACGGCCAACGAGACAATTGCGCCGGTATTAGTAACGGCGGTTGCGGTTAACACCTTTGCTACTTTTTCTTTCTTCAACTTTTTCTCGTACGTTCAGTTTTTTGTCACCCAACCGTTTGCAGTGTTGTTCCGTCGTAAGCGTCGCAAGTGGGGAGTTGTTTATAATTCATTAACCAAACAGCCCGTTGATTTGGCGATTGTCCGGTTATATCGAAAAGACAACGGTCAGCTGGTTCGTTCCCAGGTTACCGACAAAGATGGGCGATATAGTTTCTTGATTGATCCCGGAAAGTATTACATGACGGTCACTAAGCCGAAGTACGATTTCCCAACACAGCACTTGAAAGATGAAAAAGAAGATGTGCGCTACCTTGATTTGTATCACGGCGAAGACGTTGACGTCACCGAACAGCGAGCGGACATTACGGCCAATATTCCCATTGATCCGATTGTGGAAGAAAAGCCAGTGGCGCGGGTTATTTTGCAGTACTATTTACGCAAAGTCCAGTACATTGCCGCTTTTTCAGCCATACCATTGGCTGCAATTTCGATGATTATTAGTCCTGGAACGCTGACGTTTGTGATGTTTGGGTTTCATTGTTTGCTGTATGTGTTATTCCGTCGCTTGGGCTATCAAAAACCGCCGAAGAATTGGGGAATTGTCTATGATAGCACTAATAAAAGGCCAGTGGGCCGGGCAATCGCCAGAATTTATGACAAGAAATATAATAAGTTGCTGGAAACCAGGGTTACTGACAGCAAGGGTCGTTACTCATTCTTAGTAAACAACAATGTCTATTATGTGACGGCTGAAAAATTAGGCTATAAGCAGGCTAAAACCTCTGACATTGATTTGTCTGAAAAGGGTAAAGATGCAGTGGTCGGAATGGATATTCCTTTGGAAAAGGGTCAGGGCGTTACTGAAGCTCCGGCGCCAGAAATTAAACCAGCCGCACCGTTACCGGCTAAACCACCGGCCGACAAGGTTGGTTTGCCCGCCGTATCAGCTACTCAGCCAACACACGAGGTTGATCAGCCGGTTTTGGATAGTGATGATATTTTCCAAAAGTTGAGCCATTTGGAAGTGGGTAGGGAATCCCTTGAGGAGCTGATTAAGGCGAAAAAAGAGGTTGAACAAATTGAGGCGGAAGTTGAGGATCGCCAAGAAAATTTAGAACAGCTTGAAGAAAAAATTGATGATATTAAAGAAAATCTGGAAGAAAAAATCGCCAAATTAAATCAGTCAAAAGATAATACGCCTAAACCGGCAACTACCACATCAGCGCCAAAGGCGCCCGAACCACCAAAACCTCAGTCTGGTGGTGAAAAACCTAACATTTTTGGTTAAGTATGTTTAAAGAGGAAAAACGTCAAGCCGTTCATATCTTACTTTTGGTTTTTGCTTTTAGTCTAAAATATTTAAATCGGACCACAGCGGCGTTGTTGTTGTTCGGATTTTTGTTAGTGGTGCTGTTTATTGTTCCCCGATTGCGTGGACGACATCATTTTTATCGCCGGGAAGATAAAAAATATAGCCAGGGTGCGGTAAATTATTTTTTGGTGCTGTTGGTGTTGGTGTTAGTTTTTCCGTTTGAGGTAGTGGCTGCGAGTTGGGGGATTCTGGCATTGGGTGACGGCATGGCAACACTGGTCGGTAAAAATTTTAAAACCCAAGAGCTGGCCTGGAACAGGAATAAGAGCTATATCGGTAGTGTGGCATTTATACTGTTTGGAACAGTCGGCGCTTATGTTTTGTTGCGCTGGATGTCGCCTGATTTGACAACTTTGTTTGTGTTAGG
Source organism: Candidatus Buchananbacteria bacterium (assembly GCA_013359225.1). Taxonomy (NCBI): domain Bacteria; phylum Candidatus Buchananiibacteriota; species Candidatus Buchananbacteria bacterium. Next base: position 114,653 of record JABWCG010000002.1, read on the forward strand.
GGTAAGTTTCAAGGCCGCGACGGTATCGGCTATCGTTGAAAGCCTGCCCTGGAAAATTGATGATAATATTTCCGTGCCCTTAGTTAGCGCTGTCGTTGTGTCCTGGCTTATTTAGTTCGACTGTTTTGGGGTTGAAAAAAATGCTAAAATCAGCTAAGCTATTTTTATGTCAAAAAAGCAAATGAAAAACGAATTGATGGATAAAATTGTCTCTTTGACCAAACAAAGAGGCTTTATTTTCCCATCCTCAGAAATTTACGGCGGCTTTGCCAATACGTTTGATTATGGTCCGCTTGGGGTTGAATTAAAAAACAACATCAAGCGAAAGTGGTGGCGCCGATTTGTGCATGGTCGTGATGATGTCGTCGGTATTGACGCCTCATTGATTATGAATCCCCGGGTTTGGGAAGCTTCCGGGCACTTGAAAAATTTCACCGATCCGTTAGTTGATTGTAAAAAATGTAAGAAACGCTTCCGGGCCGATCATTTGCTGGCTGCTAAGGGCATTAAACCTGATTTAGGAACAATGAAAGAGGTTCCTAAGGAGTTAAAAATTTGTCCGGAGTGTGGCGGAGAATTAACCGAAGTACGAAAATTCAACCTGATGTTTAAAACGTATATTGGTCCGGTTGAAGACGACGGTGCTGTTGCATATTTGCGGCCGGAAACCGCTCAGGCAATGTTTGTTGATTTTAAAAATGTTGTCGATACGACTCGCGTTGGTTTTCCGTTTGGGATCGCCCAGGTTGGTCGGGCATTTCGCAATGAAATTACTCCCGGAAATTTTATATTTCGTACTCGAGAATTTGAACAAATGGAAATTGAATATTTTATTCAGGAAAAAGACTGGCAAAAATATTTTGAACATTGGTTGGATGAAATGAAAGCCTGGATTGAGGCGTTGGGTATTTCACAAAAAGACGTAGTGTATCGGGAAATTCCTAAAGATGAACTGGCACACTATTCAAAGCGGACAATTGATATTGATTTTAAATTTCCGTTTGGACAAGATGAGCTGTATGGCTTGGCCTATCGAACCGATTTTGATTTAAAGAATCACACCAACTCCAGCGGCCAGGATTTATCCTACACTGACCCAAAAACTTCTGAAAAATTTGTGCCACATGTGATTGAACCGACTTGGGGCGTGGATCGAACATTGTTGGCAGTGTTGGTCGCCGCCTATCATGAAGAAAAAGCGCCAACTGCCGATGGTAAAACCGAAACTCGGGTGGTGATGAAATTTCCAAAAGATTTGGCACCATATCAGATTGCGGTATTGCCGTTGTCTAAGAAAGAGGAATTATCGAAATTATCTAAGGAAATTTCCAAAACATTACGAAAATATTTTTCGGTTAATTACGACGAAACACAAAGTATCGGCCGCCGCTACCGCCGCCAAGATGAAATTGGTACCCCGTATTGTATTACGGTTGATTTTGACAGTTTGACTGATCAATCAGTGACAGTCCGTGATCGTGATTCAATGAAGCAGGATCGAATTAAGATTGCTCAACTGGCAGAATATTTAAAGAATAAATTAGAATTATAACGTGCACCAAAGCAGTAAATTGAAAAATGGTTTGCGATTAATACTGGCACCGCTTACGGAAACAAAGGCGGTGACAGTTTTAGTATTGCTGCCGGTTGGTTCTCGCTATGAGACCAAAAAAATTAATGGCGTTTCGCATTTTGTTGAACATCTATTGTTTAAGGGTACGGCGAAGCGGCCGACTAGCCTAGACATTACCAAAGAGCTTGATGCTGTGGGCGCCGAGTATAATGCTTTTACCGGCAAAGATCATACTGGTTATTACATCAAGGTTGCGGCTGAACGCATTGAATTAGCGTTTGATATTTTATCCGACATGTTGTTTAATTCCACTTTTGACCAGGCGGAAATAGACAAAGAGCGGGGAGTGATTATTGAAGAAATCAATATGTATAACGACAATCCGCTGATTCATTTGGGTGGACTTTTCGAACAAACGATTTTTGGCAATCATCCGCTGGGTTGGTTGATTTCCGGCCCTAAGCAGGTGATAAAAACCGTTTCGCGCCAGCAGATTGTGGCTTACAAACAACAACATTATCAGCCGCATAATATTGTATTGACAGTGGCGGGTAATTTTAAGACTAACACCGTCAAGAGGCTGGCTAATCAATATTTTGGACTCGCATCAAAAACAAAAAACAAAAAAAGTTTCAAAAAAATTCAGATTAGACAATCTCAACCGCGGGTGAATATATTGTATAAGGATACGCAGCAGGTTCAGTTGGGGCTTGGTTTTCCGGCATTTGAGACGGCAAACCCCAAAATTTTTGCTTTATATGTTTTGGCGGTTATTTTGGGCGGCAATATGAGTTCCAGGTTGTTTATCAATGTTCGCGAGAAACACGGTTTGGCGTATTATATCAGAACTGATTTAAGCACTTATCACGATACGGGAAACTTTTTGGTCCAGGCCGGACTTGACCGCAAGCGGATTAAAGAAGCTCTTGTCCTAATTATTGCTGAACTTCAAGATATTAAGGCTAACGGTGTAACTCCGAAAGAATTGCGCGCCGCAAAAGATTTTTTAAAGGGTAAGCTGATTTTAGATCTAGAAGATTCTGAAAATATTGCTGATTGGTATGGCAAACAAGTTTTACTTTTAGGTAAAACATATACGCCGGCTGAGAGGCTGAAAAAGATTTCAGCGGTAAGTCTTTTCGATGTTGCCACAGTGGCAAAAGAGATTTTTCAATCAAAACATTTTAATTTGGCAATGATTGGTCCGTTTAAGAATTCAGCTGAGTTTAAAAAACTGTTGAAACTTTAACCTGTTGCTATATCAAAAAGACCCTTCGTGAAAACCAAAGGGTCTTTTTGATTGGACTGTCAGGTAAAAATAATCAGCGCCAAAAAAGTTAAAAGAAATATTGCCTGAATTGTCATGCCGGCTTTAAAAGGCACTGTCAGACCTTTTAAGGCGTAGTGCAGGTTCCAGTGGATCGAAAAATATTTTTCAAGCAATTTAGTCTTGGTGAGAACATAAATGCCCTGGAGAAAGTCCGGCATAATTGTTCCGGCAACTGCGAAAAGCGCCACCCAAAAGTTTTGAATCTGCCCGGTTAAGTATAGGCTGGTGAGGCTGATAGTCATTACAATAACGTCAATGGCGGTTAACTTTTTTAGCAGTAAAACCTCATGCGCCGAAAACTTGAATTTTTCTTTTACCAGAGTGGTGTCTCCATGGGGGATCATATCAAGCAGGAAATGAGAAAAAAATCCCAGCACAAAAGCAAGGCCGATATTATTAGTTTGTTCGGCGATTAAAACTCCGGCGGCCGAGTGAACAGTAAGAAACATTAGATCAGCGGTTTAATGATGACAATCAAAGCAATAAGCTGGGTGAGGTGCCCCAGAATAAAAGAGATATTTTTTTCCGGCGAGTAGTGGACAAGATGATGAAAGTCGTTGAATTTTTTAAGAAAACGGTTTTTGGGGAATAAGAAACTTGATGCCTGGAGAATGTCAGGTAGGATTGATCCAATTACCCCCCAGATAATCGGTCCGGTAATAAGGTGAATATTGTTAGTTAAAAGTGCCGCGACAATAATGACGGCAACACAGATTTCAAAGTAGACTAGGGCGACGATTTTGTTAAAGTATTTTCTTCGTAATGTTTTGGCGTTGTGGCCTTTAGAATCGATATTGGCGTCGGCATGTGGCATCATGTCCAGGAAAAAGTGGGAAATGAAGCCGACAATGAATGAAATCAGTGAGTGATTAATGGTGCTGCCAATTAAAACCCCGGCGGCAGCATGGATTGACAAGTACATAGTTTATTTTATTAGTCCTTTATTTGTCTTTGAATTAATTTTAACAAAAAAAAATTGACTTGAAAAGACAAACAAAAAACCCTTTAAACAAGAAAGGATTTTTTAATCTATCTGGTAGCGAGGGTGGGGATCGAACCCACGACCTAAGGGTTATGATTCCTTTGCTCTACCAACTGAGCTACCTCGCCGTATGTATAAGACACTTTGGTTGCGGGGGCGGGATTTGCACCCGCGACCTCCAGGTTATGGGCCTGGCGAGCTGCTACTGCTCTACCCCGCGTCGGTTTGATTACCTGGTTACTATATAGTAAATTGTCTCTACTGTCAACGTTTAAACATATAAAAAAGCGACAAGCTGGTCAGCTGGTCGCCTGTGGCAGTACTTCGTACTGCAGCTGTGTTACCCCCTTGCGGGTAAAACCTAAAAATTCCGCTGCCGCTTTGGAGACGTCGAGGTCTCGGCCTTTAACAAAAGGACCGCGGTCGGTGATAGTGACGGTTAAGGTTTTACCGTTATCCGGATTGGTCAGTTTGACCGGTGTTCCGAATGGGAGATCTTTGTGGGCAGCCAGGTGCTTATCTCGACTGTTGAAGACGTCACCGTTTGCCATCTTGTTGCCAGGTAGGTTATACCAGCTAACGGTGAGAGTCGGTTTTTCCGACAATGGCGTCATTTGGGGGCCGACGATCAGACTTACTGCCACGACAAAAATAGCACAGTTCACTTTCTTTCCCTCTCATTTGAGCTTTAAGTAGATGAATAGCGCGACAAGGCCCACCCTTGTCTTTAGAGCCGTTCTTTTATTCAAAGCTGCAGTTTCCTAAAGAGCTAAGTTTTTATTATACACTTTTATTTCAGTCTGTCAAGAGTTTTTAATAAAAGAAGAAGAGTTTTTTAAAAAACTCTTCTTCTTTGTTTATTTTTTATTGTTTTAGAGTTGCTCTCGGTAGTAACCAATTGGTGTTGGATCAAATATTTTTCCATCTAAATAGTGGGAAACTGCATCAATAATATCGTGATCTCGCAGGACGCCGTCGGCTTTAAGCTTTTTAATTTCTTCAAGAGTAAACCAGCGGGCATCCATAATCTCTTCTGGATCAAGCTGGATATTTTCTGTAACTGGTTCGGCGGCAAAGATGAATTTAACGGCATGGACTGTCCGGCCGGTCCGGGCACTTTTTTTAATAAGGGAATAGACTCCAAGAAAACCGACAATTTTTATTTTTAGGCCTGTTTCTTCTTCTGCTTCTCGTTTAGCGCCATCAATGATATTTTCGTAAAGGTCAATCCAGCCTGCCGGATGATTCCAACTGCCTTTTTCAGCCACATTTTCTTGGACTAACAAAAAACGGTCGTCTTTTTTGATCAGACAACCACCGGCGATGAAGGGTTGGGTTACTACTCGGTTTTCTACTGGAACTTGTTCCATAATTTTTTCACCCACCTTGCTTGATGGCAAGGCGAGACTGGTGCCCGAGGAGAGACTCGAACTCTCATGCCTTTCGGCACACGATTTTGAGTCGTGCGTGTATACCAATTTCACCACTCGGGCGTAATTACAACAAAGTCAATTATAATGCACTATTTTAAAATTGTCAAAGGAGGTTTTTTCTACTATAATATAGTCATGTCGCGCACCATTGCTATTGTTAATCAGAAGGGCGGAGTCGGCAAGACTACTACCGCTATCAATTTGGGAGCTTATCTGGCCTGGCTGGGTAAGTTTGTTTTATTGGTTGACCTTGACCCGCAGGCTAATGCCACATCCGGCCTGGGACTTGATTTAAGTAAATTAACCCAGGGTGTTTATAACACGCTGATTGAACCAATTTCATTTCGGGAGATTATTAAAGGCACGTCGCATCCGGGCTACAAGATTGCGCCGGCAACGGCTGACCTGGCTGGGGCGCGCGTTGAATTAGTTAATATGGATGAACGGGAATTTCGGCTTCGCCAGACCATGCTTGAAGTAAAACATGATTATGATTATATCATCATTGATTGTCCGCCTTCGCTTGATTTACTGACCATTAACGGTTTGGTAGCGGCTGATGAAGTTGTAATCCCAGTTCAGGCTGAATATCTTGCTTTGGAAGGTTTAGGGCAACTGCTTGGCACGGTTGATTTGGTTAAAAATAATCTTAAGCCCGAGCTTAATGTTTTGGGCGCAGTAGTAACAATGTATGACAAACGAAATAAGCTTTCGGCCCAGGTGGTTAATGAACTAAAAGAGCACTTTCCTTTTAAGCTTTTTAATACCATCGTTCCGCGTAATGTCCGCCTGACTGAATCGCCCAGTTTTGGACAGACAATTTTATCATATGACAGCCGGTCAAGTGGTGCTAAAGCCTACGAAGATCTGGCGCGGGAAATTATTGAACAAGAAAATTATCTTTATTAGCTATGAATAAAACTCAAGGATTAGGCAAAGGATTAAGTTCGCTTATTCCTCCCAAAATTGATCGAACCATCATGCCGTCAGGTTCGGAAGTGTTGCCGGGCGAAGAAACTGTTGTTCAGATGCCGATTGAAAAAGTTAAAGCTAACCCAATGCAGCCGCGGAGTAATTTTGACCATGAGGGCCTAGAAGACCTAACTAATTCAATCCGAGAACACGGTATTTTGCAACCGCTAATTTTGACGCACGGCGATAATGGTACCTACCAGGTAATTGCCGGTGAGCGTCGTTTGCGCGCTTCACAAATTTTGGGGCTTAAAACTGTTCCATCAATTGTCCGTGATATTAAGGAACAACAGAAGCTGGAGCTGGCGTTGGTTGAAAATCTACAGCGTCGGGATTTAAACCCGATTGAAGAGGCGGTGGCATATCAACGCCTGATTGATGAGTTTAGTTTAACTCAAGAAGAAGTTGGCAAGCGGGTTGGTAAAAGCCGTTCAGTCATTACGAACGCATTGCGACTGTTAACACTGCCGTCAGAAATTCAGAAAGCCTTGATTAACAATAAAATAAATTACAGCACAGCCAGGGTTATTGTTGGTTTGCCGCCTCAGGAGCGCTTGAAATTTTTTCAGAAGGTATTGCAGCAGGATTTGACGGTCCGGGCTGTTGAAAATCAGGCGCGTCAAGTCACCGTGAAACGTCAGGCGCATAAAACTAAAGATCCTAATATCGCTACCCTTGAAGAGCGGATTGAATCATTGTTAGGGACGAAAGTAACAATTAAAAAATCAGGCGATGGCGGCCAGATTATTATTGACTATTATTCCCCAGAAGAGCTAGAAGGACTTATTGAAAAATTTGGTGATTAGTAGTTTTGGCTAGCAGACTTAATTCTTCCTTTAGCGGCTCCGGTTTTAACAAATTGGAGCCAGTCTCGGCTGGGGCCCCTGCGATTTTTATCGGTGATGATATCAACGACATCACCGTTTTTTAATTTAGAGTCCAGACTGGCAATTTGATTATTAATTCTAGCACCGGCGCAGTGGTCGCCGATCCAGCTATGAACGTGGTACGCAAAATCAACCGGTGTCGCGCCTTCGGGCAGATCGATAACGTCACCCTTGGGTGTAAAAACAAAAATCCGGTTTTGGAAAAAATCAATCGTTAAAGATTGTAGGTACACTTCATTGTCTTGGATTTCTTTTTGCCATTTAACTAAATCTTCAATCCAGGTTAATTTTTTTGGCAACGTGTAGCCAGGGTCGCCGATTTTTTTATTTGTCTGGCGACTTTCTTTTTCTTTGTATTGCCAGTGGGCGGCGATACCGTTTTCTGCCTGGTCGTGCATTGCCGGAGTACGAATTTGAAACTCTACAATTTTTCCTTCAGTACAAAAGACAGTGGAATGTAGTGATTGATAGCCATTTGGTTTTGGTTGAGCAATATAATCTTTAATCCGGCCCGGCAATGGTTTCCATAATTTATGGATAACTCCAAGTGCTTGGTAGCAGTCCTCAACTGTTGGTACAATGATTCGCAGTGCTACTAGGTCGTAAATTTTTGAAACGTCCCCATTGTAATGAGGTTTTTGTAGTTTAAGATAGAGACTGTAAAGCCGTTTCTGCCGCCCATGGATGGAAGTGGTTTTTATTTTTTGAGCCGCTAATTCTTTTTCAACGATTTTAATCACCCGGTTAATGTATGCCATTTTCAGTTCAATTTTTGGCAAGATATCTTTTTTCATCCATTCATATTTTTGTGGGTAAACATAAGGAAAAGATAAATCTTCAAGTTCACCTTTAATTTGTCCCATACCGAGACGATTGGCGATTGGTGCATATATTTCTAGGCTTTCCTGGGCAATTCTTTTTTGTTTTTCTTTGGGCAGTGCTTCCAAGCTACGCAAGTTATCTAGGCGATCGGCCATTTTAATGAGAATAATACGAATATCTTGGGCCATTGAAATAAACATCTTTCGTAGATTCTCGGCATATTTTTCCATTCCGCGGTATTTAATGATACCAAGCTTACTAATGCCGCCGACTAGTTTGGCAATATCTTCGCCGAAGTTTTTTTCCACTTCAACCAAGCTGTATGTTGTGTCTTCCGGAACGTCATGGAGCAGAGCGGCAATGACAGTGTCTTGGTCAAGGCCCAGTTTAGCAACGGTTATGGCAGTTCGCAGAGGATGATTAATATAGGGCTCTCCCGACTTTCTATTTTGTGTCTTATGAGCTTCTTCGGCAAATTCATAAGCGAGTTTAATCAAGTCAAAATCATAATTGGCGGGCGCTCGTTTGAGATAAGGGAAAATAGGCACTCGGCTAGTGACTTTATGGTTTTCTTTAAGAATTCGAAATAGTTCTTCAATTGGTAATTTGTTGCTAGTCATGGCATTTTTTAGTATAATAATTGTAAAGGAATTAGATATAAAAATCAATTTTTCTATGAGTTTACCTTTTTTTAGTTATTCAACATTACCGTTGGTGTTATTAGTGGTCTTGGTAGCCATTATTTTTTTTATGTGGCGTAAGGGTGGAGCAAGTGGCCCATATAATGCTAGTGGTAATGCAACTCCAACTTTAAATCAGTATGCTAAAGATTTAACCAAAATGGCCGCCGACGGAAAGCTTGATCCGGTGATTGGTCGCAATGAAGAAATTGAACGCGTGATTCAAGTGTTGAGCCGCCGGACTAAAAATAATCCTGTCTTAGTCGGAAAGTCCGGCGTCGGCAAAACCGCCATCGCTGAAGGTTTGGCACAAATGATTGCCGGAAAGAAAGTGCCAAAAATTTTAGAAAATAAGAAAGTGCTCGCCCTAGATCTGACCGGTATTATCGCCGGCACAAAGTATCGGGGAGAATTTGAAAAACGGATTAAACAGATTGCCGACGAGATTACCGCTGCGAAGCGCAGCATCATTTTATTTATTGATGAGATTCATACTTTGGCGGAAGCCGGTGGGGCTGAGGGAGCAATTGACGCCGATGACATCTTAAAGCCGGCCTTAGCGCGTGGTGATCTGCAGGTAATTGGCGCAACCACTGCTGAAGAATACAAAAAATTTATTAAAAAAGATGTGACCCTTGATCGACGGTTGCATCCAATTTTAGTTGATGAGCCGACCAAGGAAGAAACCGTTAAAATTTTAGAGGGAATTAAGCGCAAGTATGAGCAGTTTCATAAAGTGAACATTACCAAAGAAGCAATCTTAGCGGCGGTTCATTTGGCTGAACAGCATATTAAGAATAAATCATTTCCAGATAAAGCAATTGATTTAATGGATGAAGCGGCGTCGAAGGTCAGCATTGAAAATGTTACTGATGAATCAACTGCTAAAAAAACAACGTCCCAAAAGAGGCTGGCGGATAAAAAATCATGGCCGCAGGTTGGCGTAGCGGAGGTGCAGGAGGTAATGCAGGAGTGGCAGGAAAATAAATTTTTATAAATTGTTACTATTTTAATGTCTAAGACTAAATCGGCACTATTAAACACCCTCGGCTTGTTCTTTTTATTTTATGGCGTTTATGCTATTGATTATTCGGTATATCGTGATCATTGGTCGTGGGTTTTTTGGATTTGTTATATCGGCTTGGTAATTATGGGTGCGGCAATATTATTGCGGAATTCAATGGTAATTATCAGTCAATTATATATTTTAACTATTCCACTATTAATTTGGCTGACTGATTTTTTTTCGCGCGTTTTTACCGGACACCATTGGTTTGGAACCACAGATTATTTCTTTGAAGAATTATTATTACCGGCCCGGATTATCTCGCTGGAACATTTTTTCCTTTTGCCCTTGGGGTATGTGGCATTTTGGGCTTTGGGAGCAAAAGCTAAGGGGGCGTGGGTCATTAGTATTATTGAGGTGGCAGTCATATATTTTATGGTCAGATTATTCACCGACGCTGTCCAAAACGTTAACTGTGTTTTTGAGTCGTGCTTTCCTTCAGTTCCGTCCGACGCGCTTTATCCAATTCGTTGGTTTGCAATAATTCTAGGGATGATTTTAATTACCTGGTTTTTAAATTTCATGGTACTTTATTTAACTAAAAAAATTAACTATAATAAAAAATAGGTTTGGAAAATAACTAATAAATTTTATGAACCAACAAAACGATTTGCAAACTAAAGTAAAATCTCGGGTAAGCAGCAAAGTGGTCCTGGCGGGTATTGCCATTGCCACGCTGGTTGGTGTTTCGCTGGTTACTGCCAGTCTGGTAACTCCGGCCGGTACCGGAAATTTTTATGCCGGCAGCGGTGATATCAAACTCCCGCCGCCAAAGCCGGCTTGTCCGGTGGGAGGTTATGCGGAGAATGGAAAGTATGTTTATATTTGTGAAGAGGACGGTACGGCTGCTCGACATACGTGTGATAAAAGATTAGAAGATGCTAATGGTGTTGAGTTGTATCGCTGTTTAGATTCAAGTGGCAATACAGACAATGATCAGGTGTGTTGCTTGGAGGAAGCTCCTACGTGTCCGGCGAATTATTCCATTTGTGGCAAAGACGCTGGTGCTGTCTGTTGTAGTGCTAATGAAACTTGTGAATCTAAAAAATGGCCACCGGTTGTGGGGGATACAATTTATTTTTGTAAACCAAAAACGTGTCCCGATCCGGCGAGGCCAAAATTGTGCACCGGTAGCACCAATAATGCTTGTTGTGCAAGTACCGATAGCTGCGGCACGAGCGGCATTGGTATTGCATACTGTAAGCCCACAGGCTGCACTGATCCAAACTGTGGTGATATCTGTTGTACTGATAATGAAATTTGTGTGACCAAAACTGGCACACCTCCAGTTTGTCAGCCAAAAGATCCTTCATCTTGTGATACCGATGGGGTTGATAATGTCCCTGGTAATAATGATGATCAAGAGTATTGTCAGGGAAGGGGTGAGTATGCCGAAAGAAAACGTTGTTGTCCGGTCCGTACTTGTTTTGTAATGCCTAATGGATATCCGCAATGTAAGACAAATTAAATTTGTTTTAGAAATAGAGCCCGCTAAAGCATAGTGCTTAGCGGGCTCTTTGGTTTTCGGGGGGGGTTATTTAAGCAAAGCCCATTTGACAGGCCCTGCAAGCTCTTTGGCAGTTTGGACAAGAAAGACCTTGTCGCGAATGCTTAGTTCCTGAAGGTTGATCCAGGGAAACAAGTTGACGAACTTTATTCCAAGCTCATCGAGGTTCTCCTGGGTCCAGGCTTGCTGGTTGAACTGAGTGAGTGCTTCTTGTTGTGGCGGGGTCAAATCGTTGGGAATTGATTCCCAGACTTTGTAGTACTGAGAAGCTTGGTTGCTGATGATATTGGTGCTGACGCCGATGTCTTGGAGCGCTTGGAGGCGCTTGATGATGTCGGCGGTGTTGCCGACTGTCAGCCAGGTGAACCCGGCACCAGAAATTTCGGGGCCGTTTTCCCATTGCTTCTCTCCGTACTTGACGGAGGTGTAGTAGCAACGAACTGCCGTCCAGCGCCCATCCTGATTGACTTCAGTAACCGTTGACAGCTCGTAGTCGCCAAGTTTCGGCGAGTTGAACGCGATGTTCATGCCGTTAAGGTCGCACCAGGCCACCCAGACCGTTTCCGTTGTCGAAGCTTTGACTTTCTCTTGTTCGTTGGCGATGACAACTGCCAACGGCTTAGGTTCCGGGTAAATCGGATATGCGTCCGAGCATTCCCCGGGTTTCGGATTCGGGTTGCCGCGACCGCAACGGATCTTGGATTCACGGTGCGAGTCCAGCAGGAGTGCGGTACCCCAGCCAAGCAGTTCAACGGCTTGCGGGTTTTTGGTTTCAGCCTTTGTGACAGCGGCTGTTAACTGTTTGACGAACATTTCGTCGGAGATGTTGGTTGGGCGCTCGGCAGCAAAGCTTGCCAAGCATAGCGTGCAGGTGAAACCTGCAAGAACTAACGTCTTCATCTTAAATATCCTTCCCCATGGAAAGTGGCTTGTAACCATAATTCACAACAGGTGAATAATGGTTTTCAAGACCGTTGTAGGGTACATTTTCTATAGTATATATTATACTATATATTCATTTTTTTGTCAATAGTAAGACAATATAATTAAAAACACCTGCTAGTTATAGCAAGTGTTTTTAAACGACTAAAATTTATTGTTGATTATATTATTATAAATCGCCGCAACTAGAAAAATTACAATTAATGTAATAGCAGGCCTTGTTGTCCGGATTGTTGGTGCCGCGAGTTTTTTCATCAACGTGAACTAACTGGGTTGAGCCGGCTTGGCCACAAATATTTTTTTCGGTGACATTGCATTCGCGTAAGACATTTAGGCCGGAAGCGGCACCCCTAATTTTTGTTTCGGCGGTAGCAGCGTCGCCAGTGCAGCCGCTACCGGCTGAAGTGGCAGCGCCGGCACAAGCGATATCTGCAGCTTGTCCGGTGTCGTGCGCGCTTTTGTTTTCATTGTTCCAATCGCTGAAGGGGACAAATTTATCGTCTTCATCACCGCGGTAACTGCTGTTGAGTACGCAGCTAGCTGGCAGTGATTCGCACTTGGGTGGTGCGCCGTACATTTTGCTGTACATTTTTGCAACCTTTCTTAAGAAGGTGTGAACGCCGGTAACATCTTTACCGCCGATACCAACCGTGTAAAGCTTTCGCGCTGGATCAGCAGAAGTGTTGGCATTGTTATCGGTTGCTGCGCCGTCATAATTTCCGGCGCTGTAAACAGGGCAGGCGCAATCAATGTGGACTGCAATCATGAACTTAAATTGTTTTTCCATATCAGTTTGGCTGATGTTGCCGTCGTTTAGCGCATCAATCAATCCGGCGCGTAGACTAATGACATCACTTAAGGCGGAGCTTTTTTCAATATCAGTGGCATTACAATCGCAAGAGCTTTCATCTCGTTCGCCTTGTCCGGCAATGTCTGGGCAAAATGCATACCAATTAGTGTTAGGATCGTTGTCAGTTGCTCGAGCTTTGCAATTGTCTCTGGTAGTATGATCGCCATTATCGCCAAATAATCCTAACCCCGTAACGCACCAACCAGAAACGGGGATTGGGATATTACTGAGATTAATGTTGCCGCTGCCGGCGTAAAAATTACCAACTCCTCCGGGAGTTAAAAGAGAAGCAGTCACCAGAGAAGCGGCGGCAATGATTATGATTATTACTGAGGTAATAACAACCCTATTATTAACTTTAGTTGTTGAAGTTACCTTTAGTTTTGGTTTTTTGGAAATCATACATATTTCCTTAATTTGTTAATACTGTTTTAAGTATATCATAATCTTGACAAATTTAAAAAAGTATGCTAAGGTGTCTTTGTTGATGCTGGGGAAACCCTGCAAACTTGGAAAAATACCTTGTGGCTTTGCTCAAGGTATTTTTCTTTTTGTGATAATTTTTTGACAATTTTCTTTTTTTAAGCTAAATACTACTTGTATCTTTCTTCCTGGTCTTTGGAGCAATCCTTGGCCGGGAGGATTTGCGGATACGCATTTGCCCCACTGGGCGTGCGGAAGTCAACGTAAGCGACCGGGATTTTCAGGTCGTCGAAACTTCCACATCACTCATGCGGACGGGCAACCCGCTCGGAAGAAAATCGGCCCATCGGCGGCAGCATTAACTGGCTCAAATTCGGTTAACGTTGCCGCCACTATTTATTATCGGTTGCCAGATTCATTCCATTTTGTTATGATTTGTTTGCGGCTTGAAAGAAGCACCCTAGCATCAACAAAGTTTCGGGGTTTAACTTTCTTTCAGCCGCTTTTGTTTTTACTTTTTATTGAAGCGGGGGATTGACAAAATTATTTAGGCATGCTATACTGTATTTAGATAGATAAGATAGGTTTCTAAGCAAAGCACCTATCTTTTTAAATTAGCCCCAAGATAAACCGCGGGCGAGAAAATAAAAACAAAAACAAGTAAATTTCCGACTTTGGCTGCGTTTGATGCAAGCACTGTTTTTAACTCGGTCGTTATCAGTCGGATTTTTTTGTACCTTAAAAAATTAAATAGTTTTTAAAAAACTAAAAAATAAAAACAAAAATATGAATGCTCAAGAACTGTCTCAGGCACAGGATATGGATTTTGACATCACCCGTACGTTCGCGGTGCTGTCGGCGACGCTGATCTTGCCAGTCTATTTGGCCCTGTCGGTCGTCTCATATTCTATGGCCGCAATCTTATGACATAATAATTTTGTTTAGGATGCAAAAAATCCCGCGTTTGTTAGCGGGATTTTTTGCGTTTGTTTTTATCGTTTGTATTTACATTCGCGACTGCTACACTTGATTGAATCTTTTGGTCCATGGACTAGAATTGAACCGCAGTCTGGGCATTTTTCTGGCTCACTTTGTCCTTCTTCAATATAAGGTTTGCCCCAGAGCGCGTTTTTACAATCAGGGTACTGATCACAGGCGTAGAAGAATCCGCGACGCGACCGTTTACCGACAATTTTACCTTTGCCGCAAGCAGGACAAGTGCCGAACGTTTGGGCCGCTTCTTTTTTGATGTATTTACATTTTGGATAGTTTGAACAGCCGACAAATTCGCCGTATCTTCCTTTTCGCTTTACTAACGGATGTTCACATTCCGGACATTTTTCGCCGGTTTCAACTGGTCCTTGCGGTTCGCCGGTTTCACCATCAAGCGGCTTGGTATTTTTACATTCCGGATATCCGGTGCAGGCTAAAAATTTTCCGTAGCGGCCGACTTTAATAACCATTGGTTTGCCACACTTATCACATACCTCGTCGGATGCTTGTTCGGTGAGTTCTTTTTTGGTCAGCTCGCTGTCTTTTTTGTCTAGGTTTTCTTTGAACGGTTCCCAGAAATTTTTAATAACCGGCTGCCATTCTTTTTTACCTTCCGCCACTTCGTCCAAATCATCTTCCATGTGGGCGGTAAACTGGTAGTCAACAATTTTAGGGAAGTGTTCGACGAGTAAGTCATTAACCAGAAATGCCATTTCAGTCGGCTTTAATTTTTTTTCTTCCTTTTCAACATAGCCGCGCTCTTGCACAGTTGAAATAGTTGGAGCGTATGTTGACGGTCGGCCAATGCCGTATTCTTCCAATGCCTTAACCAAGGCTGCTTCCGTATAGCGCGCAGGTGGTTGGGTAAAATGTTGTAACGGCTTTAGTTCAACAAGGTTCACTGTTTGATTTTCGGAGATATCAGGCAAGATGTTTTCTTTGGTACTGGTTGGATAAATTTTTAGAAAGCCGTCGAACTTGATAATTGAACCGGTTGAACGAAAGGTGTAGGGAGTTTTTTGGGCTTTGATGTCGACAGTAGTGTTGTCCATAACGGCCTCGGCCATCTGACTACTAATCGCGCGTTGCCAGATAAGTTGGTAAAGTTTAAATTGGCGGTCATTGAGATATGGTCGAACGGACGCTGGATCATTTTTAGCCAAAGTCGGTCTAATGGCTTCGTGAGCTTCCTGGGCTAATTTTGATTTTGCAGAATATTTCTTAATTCCGGCGTGGTACTGCTTGCCAAGCTGAGTAGTAATATATTCAGCAGCTTCGTCTAAAAATTTCGTTGCTAGATTCAGTGAGTCGGTTCTCATGTAGGTAATCAAACCAACTGAGCCTTCTGATCCAAGTTCAATACCTTCATAGAGCTGTTGCGCTAGCATCATAGTCTGTTTGGCGGAAAAACCCAGCCGTGAGTTGGCAGCCTGTTGTAAGGTAGAGGTAGTAAACGGTGGCAGCGCTTTTTTCTTGGTTTGCTTTTTTTCAACCTTTTCAATGACATAGGTGGCCTGTTCTAAATCTTTTAGGATCTTATTGGCTTGCTCCTCATTACTGATTTCTAATTTATCAATAACCTTGTCGTCAATCTTATTAAGTTTTGATTCAAAGTTTTGATTATTGGCATTAAAAATGCTTTCAATGCTCCAGTATTCTTGGGCGTTGAAAGCCTGAATTTCTCGTTCCCGTTCGACGATGAGCCGGACCGCGACTGACTGAACTCGGCCGGCTGACAATCCGCGAGCAACTTTTTTCCATAAAAATGGGGAAAGTTGATAGCCGACCAGTCGGTCCAAAACGCGCCGGGCTTGTTGGGCGTCAACCAGGTGCAGATCAAGCTCGCGCGGATTTTTTAGCGCCTCTTTGATTGCGTCTTCGGTGATTTCATGAAAAACGATTCGTTTAATTTTATTTTTTGGGGTTTTAAAAATATTGACCAGGTGCCAAGAGATCGCTTCACCTTCGCGGTCTTCGTCGGTGGCGAAGTAAATATTTTGGGCTTTGTCGGCTAACTTTTTTAATTCAGTGGCTCGTTTTTTTGATTTAACCGGAATGACGTACTGCGGGTCAAAATTATTTTCAATATCAACGCCAAGCTTGCTTTTTGGTAAATCTCGAATATGACCAAAAGAGGATTCGATTTTATAATCGGATCCCAAAAATTTTGAAATTGTTTTTGCTTTGGTTGGCGATTCGACAATCACCAAATTTTTGATAGCCATTTAGATTTTCCTTTCTTTTAAAATTTGTTGTTCGCTACGCCAATTTTTTCTTAACTGGCCGGCGAGGTAAAACGAACCGGTAACTAAGACTAAATCATTTTTTGTTGCCTGACTCAGGGCTGATTCAAGCGCCATTTGCGGATCTAAAAATACCTTTATTTTTTTCGGACACTTGAGCGCGTCGCCTAATTTTTTTGGTGGGTAGGCCTTTCGATGCAGCGATAATTGTCTGGTGATAAATATTTTATGAGCGTGTTTACTGATCTCGCCGAATACTTCTTTAGGATTTCGCTCTTTAGTTAAGGCAATAATAAGATAAAGCTTTTTATATGTCAAATGTTTGATAATTTCAAGTGTCGTTTTAATTTTTGATTCATTGTGGGCGCCGTCCAAAATAACTAGCGGATTTTTTTGGATGATTTCGGTTCGGCAAGACATGGTTACGTTTTTCAAACCGGTACTGATGTGCCGGTCTGAAATGCCAAGGGTACGGGCAACTTGTGCGGCCAATTCGGCATTATACTGTTGATGTTGTCCTAATAATTTAAGCGGGTAGCGCTTCGCGGGCGCGTCAACCAGGTTAAAATATGCCTTTTGTTTTTTACAGGCTTGGCTTATAATTTTTAGCGCTTCAGGTGCATTGTAGGCAACAGTAAACAGTTTCGTTTTTGGTTTGATTATTGCTGCTTTTTCCCGGGTAATGCTCTTAATATCGTTGCCTAAAATTTCGGTATGATCAAAACCAATTTTATTAATTACGGTAACAGCAGGTGAATCAATAATATTGGTGGCGTCATGCCGGCCGCCCAAACCAACCTCTAGGACGACATACTCACATTTTTTTTCTTTAAAATATAAAAAGCCAATAGCGGTGAATATCTCAAAATATGAAGGTCGACCGTAGCGCGACTTAAGATAGGTTTGATCAATAGCTGGTTTTATTTTTTCAACTAGTGCGGCAAACTCATCAGGGCTAATGAGGCGGTTATTAACTTTAATTTTTTCAATTGAAGTGGTCGGAAACGGGGAAGTAAAAAGGCCGGTCGTGTTTCCGGCAGCAACCAAAATTGATTGAATCATGTTGGATACAGAACCTTTGCCGGAGGTGCCACCAACGTGGATGTATTTTAGTCCTTTCTGGGGATTACCCAGAACATTAAGGAGGTATTTAGTTCGTTTTAAAAAAATGCTCCGGCCACCTTTTTTTACAAAATAGTCATCTTGGGAGATATTGGTGATGGACTCAAGATATTGAACGGCGGAAAAGTATTTTTCAAAGTTGTTTTTCATGATAGTTGCGCAGTGGTTGAATAAACGTTTGAGCCGATATGTTTAATCAGCCCCTTAATTTCCATGACGCTTAAGTTTGCATTAACAACACTGATATCAAGTCTAACGTATTGCACTATTTTGTCAACGTGAAGCGGTCCGTCAAGAAGTATTTCAATTATCTTTTTTTCAGTTGGGGTAACTGATGGTGTTGGTGCAGCGGTTTGTTTTTCTTTTAGTGTTTCAACGTTCAGCGTTTCAATGATGTCAGTAATGCTATTAACTAATCTGGCGCCGCTAGTAATCAGGCGGTGTGGTCCAGCGCTACCGATGTGAAAGATATTACCTGGAACGGCAAAAACTTCCCGGCCTTGTTCCAGGGCATAAGCGGCCGTAATGAGCGCACCGGATTTTTCGTGAGCTTCAATAACTAAGGTGCCAAGCGATAAACCGGAAATCAGCCGGTTACGAATTGGAAAATTGTGTTTTAGCGGCGGCATGGTGATTGGAAATTCCGAAAAAATAAGTCCGCCCTCCAGGGTAATTTTTTTCGCCAGGTTGCGATGGCTAGCCGGATAGATTTGTTGTAGCCCGCAACCCAAAACGGCAACGGTGGTGCCGTGATTTTCAAGCGTCGTAGTGTGCGCGCAGGCATCAATGCCAAAGGCTAGGCCGGAGGTGATAACAAAACCTTGTCGGACGAGATCACTAACCATTTTAGCGGTGACGAGCCGGCCATACTCGGAAATTTTCCGGCTGCCGACTACTGCCAGATTTTTTGGTCGCAGATTGTTTAATTCACCTAAATAATACAGCAGGGGAGGTGGGGCATAAATTTCTTTTAGTAGGTGTGGGTATGTATCGTCTTTGATAGTTACGGTTTTGACGTTAGCTTTTTCAACCTTGTCTGCTTCGGCCTCGGGGTTGATGGTTGATTTTAAATTGATAATCTGGCTTGAAATTTTTTCCTCAATGCCGGCCGCTAACAACCCTTTTTGGCCGGCGTGCCAGGCGGCTTTCAGGTCGCCAAAATAGTTAAGCAATTTTTGCAAACGCACCGGGCCGATGATTGGTAGCTGGTTAAAACCAATCCAATATTTAAGTTCAGATTTTGGTACTTTGCTTGACATAATTAACTTTTTATGATATAATAAAATGTTGTAGTTTTTGGTGGTTCATTAGCCAAAAAAAGGAACAGGAGACTGGTTCATGAAAAAAGGACGTCCAGCTTGCTGTCATTGTGGGTATGTCGACCCGGTCACGATTCGCCCGGACAACTGCCCAAACTGTGACGAAACCTGGTATTCGTCGCATCATTCCGAGGAGGAAGCGCTTCGGCGCCCCTCCTCTTTACTATTTTTAATATAAATTATTCCCCTTGACTTTTTTAAAAAAATGTGTTAAGTTGCCGTAATATCTTTAAAGATAATAAAGATATATATGGTAGCTTTTAGTGTCCTGCGTACCAGCGGCAAAAATTCAGACTAACCCTCCTAGTCTAATGAGTAGCCACAAGTCCGAGGGATCTATCGTTTATTCGATTAGGTTCCTTGCGCTGGTAAGCAGGATAGTGAAAGCTACTTTTTAATTAAAAAAGCGCCTCTTGGGCGCTTTGTTGATTTTTGTTGGAGCGGATCTTAATTGAATTCGTTCATAGCTTCGGCAATGCCCGTTGCCAGACCGACTTCAATGGCGGATAAAACGGTTTGCAGATTTTCTTCCAAGGTTAATTTACTGGTTTGGTCAATTTTTTGCAAGACATATTTTTCGGTGGGAATTTTTGTCGGTTCGTTTGGCCGAATGCCAACCCGGAAGCGGACAAAAGCCTGGCTGCCGATTTCATCAATAATAGACTGCACTCCTTTATGACCGCCAGCGGAAGCGTTGTGGGAAATTCTGATTTTACCAAGTGGTAAATCAATTTCATCGTGGATAATCCAAATGTCGGCCGGGTTGATTTTATAGAATGTTGCTAATGCTTTAACGGCCGCGCCGGAGTTGTTCATAAAAGTTGTTGGTTTTGCCAAAATGATTTTTTCATCAGCGTTGGCAACTTCGCAGACTTCAGCCTTAAACTTTTTTTGCACTTTAAAGCCGAGGTCTGACTGGGCATATTTTTGTTTAACCTGATCAACGACAATAAAACCCAGATTGTGCCAGGTGTTTTGATATTCACTTCCCGGATTGCCTAAACCGACAATTAATTTCATATATTTATTCTCTGCCTGAAGCTACCCGTATTGTAACAGGTACCCCAAGAAAGTTAAAACGTTCCCGCAGGCGGTTTTCAATAAACCGTAAATATGAGAAGTGAACTGATTCTTGCGCGCCGACGGTGACGATAAATATTTGTGGGTTAGTTCGCAGTTGACTTAGGGAACGTATTTTTGGTCGCTTGGGACCTTTGGCCTGGGTTGGGCGGTGTTTTTTCAGAATTTCTTCTAAGACAGTTTGTAGTACCTCATCGGAGATTTCTTTATTTAGTTCTTCATAAATTTCTAAGACCAAGTCAAGCAGTTTATCAACATTTTTACCGGTTAGAGCAGAAGTAAAAACTAATGGTGCAAAAGACAGGTGAGGCAGATTTTTTTGATAATAGTTACGAAATTCCTGGTCGCTGGCGGTGGTTTTGCCTTCAACCAAGTCCCACTTGTTGGCGATGATGATTAAACCCTTGCCCTCGTCGCGAATCATGCCCGAGATTGCTGAATCTTGCTTAGTTAGGCCCTGGCTAACGTCCGTCATAAACATGATAACGTCGGCATTTTTGATGGTATTAAGACTTTTCCTGGTAGCCGTTTTTTCAATCCCGGGTTCAACTCGAGCCTTTTTTTTGATGCCGGCCGTATCAATCAAAATTACTTTTTTACCTTTGTAGATAATTTCGGTATCCTGTGGTTCGCGGGTGGTTTGTGGCGTTTCAGAAACAATCACGCGCTTTTCGCCTAAGATTTGATTAACCAAAGACGACTTTCCGGCATTTGGCTTGCCAATTAGCGCGACGCGAATACCTTTGGTTTGTATTACTTCTTTAGCTGGTCGTCCGGACCGACCCTTAATTTTTTTTATCAATTCATCCAGAAAGTCGCCAACACCGCTACCGTTTGCGGCCGAAACCGGATAGGGCTGACCCAGACCAAGCGCAAAAAAATCGTTAATTTGGTGGCGGTATTTAGGGTTGTCAATTTTATTGCAGACTAAAAAAGTTGGAATATTTAATTTTTTAATTACTAACGCGAGCTCGCGGTCTTCGGGCAACAGGCCGGATTGGCCGTCAACGACCATCATGACAACGTCTGCTTTGCCAAGTGCTTCCTTGGTCTGCAGAATAATTTCTTTTTCAATCGTAGTGGTTTGCCGTAAAATTTTTTGACTTTCTTTATTATTTGGCAGCAGTGCCTGAATGCTGTTTTTGAGAATATCAATATTAACGCCGCCAGTATCGATTAGCTGGAAGGTTTTTTTTCGCCAGGCAACGGTTCCTAAGTTGTAGTCGCGGGTTGTGCCGGCTTGTTGGGAAATCAGCGCTTTGCTGCTTTCGGTGAGCCGGTTAAATAATGACGACTTGCCGACGTTAGTGCGTCCAACAATAACGACGGAGGGTAGTTTGATCATGGGTTTTTGCGATCTTGCCCTAAAATAATTAAGATGTCAGTTTGTACATTAACTTTGGGAGTAGTGGTTGATTTTACCCAATCGGGCAGCGTTGGTGCGAGCTCGGCCGTTAAGAGTTGTGCAATGCTTTGAGCGGTTGTGTCTTCGGCCTCAGTAATCCGGTTATAGACCACGGTTTTTTGATAATCCTGGGTTGGGGCATTGCCGATTTTAATGACTTGGTAACCGAGGCTTTCCAAATACTGTGAAATTTCATAGGCTAAGCCACCAATTTTGGTGCCGTTTTGGATTTCGATCAGTTTTGGTTTCATGGCCACCAATTTTTCCGGCTCAAAGATGTTTTGGGCAATCAATTGCATTTCCGAAAAATTTCCAGCCTTTGGTTGAAGTACAAATGCACCGTCGGCAGTAACCGATGAGTATAAAACACCGTCCGGACCGTCGTCAAAAATTCTTCGGGTGATTTTTTCTTCATCAACGTCTTTACCTAAGTTAAACAATCTGATAATCTCCCAGGCCTTTAAGTCGGTTGCTAGGTGTTGGCTAAGCGTATCCATAAGCCTGCCAATTTTATAGGGGTTAGCCAGAGTACCAAAGGACAGGGCTTTTTCTTTGGCAGCAAGCAACACCTTTTGCTGGCGTTTACTTCTGGCAAAGTCCGAGCCTTCAATACCTTTGGCATGGCGACTACGAACAAATTTTAAGGCTAAATCTCCATCCATTTTGACCCGGCCCGGCTCAATATAGAGATGTTCGTACCGTTCAGATGTTGTGGCCGTTTCTTTTCCTTTAATCGGGTATTGCGGATCGTCAACAGTGTTTTCTACTTCAACGGTAACACCGCCCAAGTCGTCAATCACTTGTTTGAAGCCGGCAAAGTCAATTCGGACATAATAGTGGATTGGAATGTTAAAAACTTGGCTAATGACTTTTTTAGTCAGCTCCGCGCCTTGGCCGGGGTTATCAAGTTCACCAAAGGCATTGGCGTGATTGATTTTGCGCCAGCCATAGTTGGGGATTTGCACGAGTAAATCGCGCGGCACGGATAGCATCGCGACCTGATCAGTCGACGGTTTATAACTGGCAACGATAATGGTATCGGTTAAAAATGGTCCATCGTGGTCCAGGCCGCCCATGCCCAGCAGTAGAATATTGATCCGATCCTCATCCTCACCCAACAATTTTTTGTCGTCGCTACCGATAAGGAATTTGAGCTGGCCCCATAGGCTGGTGTTACCAAGTGTTTTGGCAAGGTTTTCGCCGGAAGTAATCACCCCGATGCCAAAAAATATGCCCAGAATTACAAAAATTATCAGTAAATAGATTATTATTTTACTGATAGTTCTTTTCTTTCGCTTAGGTTGCTCGACGATTTTTCCTTCTTCGCTTAGAAAGTTTGGTTCCGTTCTGGTCATAGTGATTGTAGTGTTATAATTTTGCCACAAAAATCCGCTGTTGACAATTGTTTTTGTTTCGGTTTACAAGTCAAAGCTTTTGTGTTATATTTGATTGCGTAATAAATAGTAGTTGGGCATACACCGCTTGAGCGTGCAACAGGTGTACCGTGAACCCAAAGGCGCTTCTTTTTTATACCTGTAATTAAGAAGGACAATTAGCTCAGTTGGTTAGAGCGCTGCGTTCACATCGCAGAGGTCGCTGGTTCGAGCCCAGCATTGTCCACCAGACTTTTTAGAACAAAAATGCTCAAAATCGGACATCGGGGTGCGAAAGCCTACGCTCCGGAAAACACTATTGCTTCTTTTAAGAAAGCGCTTGACCTTGGCGTTGACATGGTTGAATTTGACGTTCGGATTACTAAAGACAAACATCCGGTGGTTATTCACGATAACCGGTTGCGCCGCCTGACGAAGGAATTTATGCGCGTTAATCATCTGACTTTATCTCAGATTAAGAAGTTGCGCGTCAAAGAAACAGAGCAGGTACCGACGCTTGGTGAGGTGCTCAGTGTCATTGACAATAAGGTTGGCATTTTAATTGATTTGAAGGTTAAGGGTGCGGCCCAAATTGTAGTGCAGACTCTGCGGGATTATAAAATTGATTTTGATAATGTCATGATTTCGTCGGTGCATCCGTCTGAACTGCGCTTAGTTGAACAATTAGAGCCCGATATTACCACAGCACTTATCTTTCGGTCAAACAACGCATCAAACTTTTGGTTGGTAATGGATTTTTTGGCCGTCTTGTTCTTGCCGGTTACTAAATATTACATTTCTTGGTTGGTTCGTAATGCAAACGCCAACTACTTGAACATCAATCATCGTTTGCTGAATGAAAAAAAGGTCAAAATGTTTAAAAAACAAGGAATAAAAATTTGCGCCTGGACCGTCAACAGCAAGCGCAAAATTGAATATCTTAAAAAAATAGGAATTGACGGCATTATAACTAATTATCCAGATCGCCTATGAAAATTTTTAAAAAAAATCATTATCCGGCCTATTTGGAGGATGATTTATCCGTCGGCAAACAAGCTGCAATTTTTGTTTGGGAAATTTTTAAAGTGGTTGTCATTTCGTTGGCGATCATTATTCCGGTTCGTTACTACCTGATTAAGCCGTTTTATGTCAAAGGGGCATCAATGGAGCCGACATTCTATGATCATGAATATCTGATTATTAATGAACTAAGCTACCATCTTGGTAGCCCGGTCCGCGGCGATGCAGTCGTTTTTAAATATCCGATGGACCCGACTCAGTATTTTATCAAACGAGTTATCGGTTTGCCGGGAGAAACGGTTAAAATTGCCGACGGTGAAGTTACCATTATCAATAGTGCTAATCCGCAGGGGGTGACGCTGGATGAGCGGTATCTTGACAGTACTGCAAAAACAATCGGCGATATTGAAGTAACGCTCGGGCCCGATGAATATTATTTGCTTGGCGATAATCGTTTGGCTAGTCTGGACTCTCGGGTTTTTGGGCCGGTTAAAGAAGATTTTATTGTCGGTAAAACGCTTTTCCGTGGTTGGCCAATCAGTCGAGCGGGCCTTATAACCAATAATTTAGAATATAATTTATAACACTTATGAATACTAAGAAACCAGAAAAAGATTTAGAGCCAAAGAAGCCCAGCAAGAAGGGGGCATTAAAGACCGCTCAGCTGTTGCGGGGGTTTAAGGATATTTTGCCCGCTGAACAGCCGTATTGGGAATTTATCCGTAAAACCACGGAGAGCTTTTATAAAGGGTATGGTTTTTCCAGAATTGATTTGCCAATTTTAGAAGAGGCTACCTTGTTTGTCCGGTCAATCGGCAAGGGCACTGACATCGTTGAAAAAGAAATGTTTAGCTTTGTTGACCAGGGGCAGGGGATGGTCGTGATGCGTCCGGAAGCAACCGCTTCGGTGGTACGGGCATACTTAAATCATGGCATGGTTAACCTGCCACAACCGGTTAAGCTGTTTTATTTTGGGCCGATGTTTCGTCGTGAACGACCACAGTCCGGCCGACAGCGCCAATTCCATCAGTTTGGATTTGAAATTATCGGGGATGAAAATCCGGTCATTGATGCTCAGATTATTGCCATTACTAACAACTTTTTCCAGGAAATTGGTCTGGGGCAGGTAAGTATTCAGGTTAACAGTATCGGTTGTCCTGATTGCCGGGCGACGTATGTTAAAGAATTAGTGACTTACTATCGTTCTAAGCGAAAATTGCTGTGTGAAGATTGTAAAAAACGTTTGACCAAAAATCCGCTACGCTTGCTCGATTGTAAAAAACCATCGTGTCAGTTTGTTAAAAATGAAGCGCCGCAGATTATTGATTGGCTAGACGACGGTTGCAAACAGCATTTCATGAAAGTGGTGGAATATTTGGACGAGCTAAATATTTCTTACATTTTGAATCCGTATTTAGTACGCGGACTTGATTATTATACCCGAACCGTGTTTGAAGTCTGGCCAAAAGAAATTAAAGAAGGCGCTCAGAGTGCGTTGTGTGGTGGCGGTCGTTATGATGGTTTGGTTGAACTCCTCGGCGGTCGACCAACGCCGGCAGTCGGTGTTTCAATTGGGGTTGAGCGCGTTATTAGCCAGTTGCGTCATAATGAAGTGGAAATTGCTGTGGGTAAAACGCCGGAAGTGTTTTTGGCACAGATTGGCGATCAGGCAAAAGTTAAGGCGTTACAGCTGTTTGAACAGTTACGAAAAGAAAATATTGAAGTGGCCGAAAACTTTTCTAAAGACAGTCTTAAGGCTCAGTTGGAGTTGGCTAATAAGCATAAAGTGAAATATGCGCTTATTTTAGGGCAAAAAGAAGTGATGGACGGTACGATTTTGGTTCGCGATATGGAAAGCGGGGTCCAGGAAGTAATTGATTTTAAGAAGACAGTCGGTGAAGTTAAAAAGAAATTGTTAAACGGCCGGATCAAAGAATAATTTTGTTGACTTATAGTGTTAAAAGTGGTATTGTTTAGTCAGTCGAACCATAAAAATTTGATTAAAAATTTATTAATTATTCCTCATAAAGGAGGTGAATTGTAGGTGGCAGAAGTAAAAAGAAAGAAAAGTGAGACTTTTGAAAGCTTGCTTCGGCGGTTTCATAAGAAATTGCAGCAGAGCGGTCGCTTAATCCAGTCTCGAAAGATTCGTTTTCACGAAAAACCAAAGAACAAGACCAAGGTCCGAGCGGAAGCTCTCCGTCGGAAAGAAATTACTGAAAAGCGAGAATACTTAAAGAAAATCGGTAAATTAAAAGACGAAAAAACACCTAGTTCTTATCGTTAAATTCAATGGATATTGTTTCGCAGCTAGAACAAGATTACGTCCAGGCATTCAAGAAGAAAGATGAACTGGCGGTTTTGGTTTTACGGCAGCTGAAAACCTCAATTGCTAACGCCGAAATTGCCAATAATCGAGCGAAGCTTGATGAAGCTGGCTTAATTAAACTACTTCGCAGTGAAGTAAAAAAACGTCGCGATGCCGCCGGATTGTACCAGCAGGGTGGCCGTGCCGAATTAGCTCGCAAAGAAGAACAAGAAATTGAAATTATCAGCCGCTATTTACCCGCGGCGTTGAGTGAAGATCAGATCAATCAAAAAATTGATGAGGTGATTGCCAAAACAGGCGCCAGTTCAGTCCAGGATATGGGCAAAGTGATTGGCGCCGTTATGGCCTCTTTGGGTGGTGCGGCCGACGGGAGCGTAGTGAGTGAATTGATCAAACAAAAATTAAACAAAAAAAGTTAGATTTCTGGCAAAGGGGGTTAATCTTTATCTAAACACTTGCTTATTTTTAGGGAAGTACATAATTTTAAATATTTTTTGAAAAATAAAATTATCATATTATGAATAGTAAAAGACTGTTTAATAACTTCCTAAAGATTTTTGAAACTAAAGCTACCATGGTGGTTTGCGCCGTGGTAGTTTTTGTTTTTGTTTTTGCGCCGGCGGCGTTTGCCTTAGAAACCGGTCTGCAGTATGGTACAGCATCCGGGCTTGGTACCCAGGATTTGCGGGTAAGTATTATGAAGATTATCCGGATTATTTTGGGATTTGTCGGGATTATTGCCATTTTGATTACGCTTTATGCCGGGTTTATTTGGATGACGTCCGGCGGCAATGCCGATAAGATTGATACCGCCAAGCGGACTCTACGCAATGCCGTCATTGGTTTGGTGATTATTTTTTCTGCGTTTGCCATTGTCAGCTTTATTATCGGAGCGCTTGAAGGCGCGCTGACTCAGCCGGGTTTGCCGGGCGGCCAGCCGCCGGATACCGGCTGTGTTAACTGCGGCCACTTGGGCGGCGGCATCATTGAAAGCGTTTATCCGACACCATTCCAGCGCGATGTTCCTCGTAATACCAATATTCAAGTTACTTTTAAAGTGCCGATGCAGCCAAATACCATTATTGACGGCGCTCCAGCCAGCTGTTCAGTGAGCAGCCCCTGCCAGGGTGAATTAGTTGCTGATAACGTTAAGATTTTTAAAGCGGATGAGGATGAAGACGATGATAAGCTGGCTGCAGACGAAGTGGTGGTTACTAGCACCGACGGTAAAACGTTTATTATGGATGTTATTGATTATTTAGGTGACTCGGCTAATAAAACGTGGTATTCGGTCAAATTGGATAATGATATCTTGAAAGATAATGGCCAGCTGGCTTTTCCGGGAGTTGACGATTTCTTCTTGTGGCAGTTTGAAGTTGGCACTTTCTTGGACCTTGATCCGGTTGAAGTGTTAAACGTTTTTCCGGCCCCTGATGACGCCAGTGACGACTATGATCAAACCAGTCCGCAGGCCGCCTTTGCGACATTGACAGTGCTTTCAAATCCGATTGCGGAAGTGGTGGCTGACGTTGATACGCCGGTCGTTACTGCCGGTACCACCGCTGCCTCGGTTAGTGGCACCTATAATGGATCATTTAACGGCAATGTGCGGGTAACGATTAATCCCGGTTCAAACACTGCTGAAGTTTTTTGGGAAACCGGTAGTGCAGACAACAACTCGGCGGCAGCAATTAATAATAATACGATTGGTTTAGGCAGTGGTTTACTGTTAACTTTGAGCGACGGGTATGCTGCCGGCAATCAGTGGACAATCACTGTTACGGCTGCGCGGCCGGCTGATACGTTACGAATCGGTTCCCGGCTTTATACATTTGTATCCGGCACCGCGGCGACCAATCAAATCCAAATTGGTAATACCTTGACCGTTACTGCCGGCAACATTGTCTCGGCGCTGGCGGACAATCTTGATGTTGAGGCCTCAAATACCGGTCCGTCTATTACCGTCACCGCCAAGTTGGCCGGTAGTCAGGGCAACAGTATTGTGGTCCAGACCCGCGGCACCTGGTCTGATATCTGTAGTGGCAGTCCGCTGGTGTGTAATGCGAACCAGAATAATTTGGCGCGTGGTGCAAATCAGGTTTTAACTCCGACGACTAACGATGCTCCTGACCAACCAAAAAATAGTATTATCAGTATTGATTTTAATGAACCAATTGATGTTTCAAAAGTTAGTAATGCAACGATGATTGTCCAATACGAGGCTACACCCGGCAATTGGCAGACGGTTAATGGAGTGTATTTGTTTAGCAACCAGTATAAGACTGTTGAATTTTTGTCGGAGAATGCCTGTACCGACGTTTTTGGCAATCCAGTGATTAATTCCTGCGGCGAAGGCATCTTTTGTCTACCAACCGTTTCGCCCGATCCCGATCCGTACCAGGCAACTCATTATCGGGTAATTGTTAAGGCCGGGCTATTAAAAGAATGTGCTAGTAATTCCGACTGTTCAGACCCCAACTTCAACACGTGTGTTGCAACCGGTTCGGGTCAGGCCTGTCAGGGAACCTTTGATGCAGTTGAAGCGTTTTACCCAGAAACGCGGGATCTTAACGCCAATGGCATTACGGATGCCGCCAACAATTCATTCAACGGTAATAAAGATGAGTACGTCTTAAACGGCCGGTCGTATGGCAAGGCTGACGGTCCGGCTGAACAAAGCGGCCAGGCCGAGTATAACCTTAACGATGGTGTTACCGCTAATCTTGGTGACGATTTAGTTTGGTATTTCTATATTAATAAGACACTTAATTTGGTTCCGCCAAAAGTGTCAACAATGGGGCCAACCATCAACCAGAGCGCCATTAGTCTGACCGAAGCGCCAAATGTGACTTTTGATAAATTGGTTAGCAGCAGCAGCTTGAAGCCGGGCAATAACTACCGTGATGGTTTTTGCTACTGTCAAAACGATTCAGAATGCAATCAAACCGCTGGAGAAACGTGTGATACGATGCGCAACAAATGTGTTAATGCCAATGATGATGCCCAGACTTTCTGTGAACAGGATAATGAGTGTGAAACTAATCGTTGTGACAATAAGAAGTACGTTACTTTAATTGATCGTGCCACACCGAAAGTTGGTTGGTGGACTACGAAAGAAGATTTGGATACCGGTACGCCGCGCGATGGTTATGGTGACCAGACTAGGGGTTCGATCCGACACACTATCTTTAATGAAATCACGAATTACGGTGCGGAATTTGGTTCGGGGGTTAAAGATATCTATCAGAACTGTTACTTCCCGGGCGGTGGACCGGATGTTGGTCCGCTACCAAACTCTGATTGTCCGGTAACAGTTAACTTGCCGTACTGTTGTAATGGTGTGGCCTATAGTCAGGCTGATTGGGAAAACACGTCGTGTTTTACTGGGTATTAGAACTAATTTGATTTTACGTTAAGGGAATGATCCCGAAAAAATCAAAAATAAAAAAATTAATCTTACCAATCGTATTTGGTTTGGTTCTTGGCAGCTTTTTAGTTGGTAGTTCAGTTTTGGCGTTAGAAACCGGTCTTGGATACGGCACATTCTCCGGTTTGGGCACCCAGGATCTGCGGGTATCGGTCATGAATGTCGTTCGAGCGATACTTGGATTTTTGGGAGTGTTAGCCATCGTGATTATTTTCTACGGCGGCTTTATTTGGATGACCGCTGGTGGTAATGCGGACCGGATTGCAACGGCTAAAAAGATTTTAACCAACGCTGTAATTGGGTTAGTCATTATCTTTACTTCGTTTGCCATCACTAGTTTTGTCATTAATCAGCTGATTAATGCGACTGGTGCTGGCGGTGGTGGTATTACTCCGGGTAGTTGTGATGAACCTTCGGATGTTGGTGCAGTGAATGGCTGTTATGTTTGTACCGATTTTGGCAGTAACTACGGTTGGCAGGTTGATTGCAGCATTAACGGTTGTTGTCCGGGTCCTGCGCAATGCGGCGTGGTAAGCATTACACCATCGTCGCCACCAAATCAGCCGATGAACGCGGTGGTGCGAGTTCGGTTTAATCTGCCCACAATTACCGGGGTTGATGAAATCCAGGTTATTGATACGACGACCGGAAATCCGGTGGCCGTTAACCGAACGGTTGTTGGCAACGTGGTTGAGATTAGACCCACCGCTTTTTGCGCCGCGCCACAAGATGCTTTGAATTGTTTTCCGGCAAACACCACCTTTAACATTGCCATGAATTCCGGATCAATTCAGTGCGGCGGTCAGAACTTGGTGTGTGGTGGTTTTCCGGACCCCTGTCAGGGCAGTTTTACCACAGGGGATTTTGTAGACATCGCCGGTCCGACGGTTGAGCTGGTTGATCGCCAGATTTGTCAGGGCACAACTAACGAATTGCGGGCGTTGGTCAATGACGATTATGGTATTGATAACGTTCAATTTTTTGATACAACATACGGTGTTTTGATTAGTACTGATACTAATGTCAGCGTACCACCGGAAGGTTTTGCTACTGGTAATTGGGACACTTCAACATACGCAATCAATGAGTTTGTGACCGTGGAGGCGCGAGCGTCTGATTATGATAGTCATGTTGCGACTGATCAGTTGCAATTTACCATTCGCGCCGGTCATTGCTGTAACGCGGTGCAAGATGGCGATGAAACCGGCTTGAATTGTGGTGGTAATGATTGTGAAGCGTGTAATCCGGTTATTGAGTGGGTGTCGCCGTTAAACGGCGAACAGGGTAACTTGATAACGGTTCATGGCCGTCATTTTGGCGATATCCCCGGAACAGTGACTTTTTTGGGCGCACCAAATGACGGTGGTGCCGATAATCAGGATGGACTCAATCCGGCTTCAATTAACCCTCAGTGCAGTAACTATTGGACCGATACGGAAATTGTCACTGTTGTTCCTGATGCTCAGGACGGACCAATTATGGTCCGGGCGAACAATGGTACGGTTGACACCACTAATGAGTTGCCGGGCAATACGATTGCCGATTTTGATCGTAACGATGTTGAGCGCCCCGGTATTTGTACGGTTGTGCCATCCAGTGGCGAGCCCGGTGATGCGGTTGTGATTCATGGTCTGCGCCTTGATGCTGGCAGTGAAGTATATTTCAGTTCGGTGTTAGCCGGCGGTACCCCGGTTGCTGATGGTTTAATGGTAACTGGCGCCACGGTGCCGAATCTGGATCCGGCTCAGGTTGGTCTGCGGGTTAAAAATCAAACCCAGTTTAGTAACCCTAAAACTTTTTCGGTTGGCGACGCCAACGCTCCCGGCCAATTTCAGTGCAGCAGCGATCAGTTGACGTGTAGTCCGGATCAGTCAAAATGTACGCCGGACAAATTCTGTAATAGTTCTTGTAACTGCGAACCGCGTCAGACCTGTGATACTAACACCGGCACACCCAGTTGTGAACCGAGTCAGGGTTTGTGTGATCCTGGGTGGTTTTGTTATAACCCGTTGCCCGATGGAACCCATCAGCCAGATCCAAACAAGCTTGCTTGTCACTGCTATCAAGCCCAGTTTTGTGACGATCCGACCTTAGCCGCTGATGTTCAAAATCCGGCCTGTCACCCTAATGATGGAGCATGTCCGGATAATTATACCTGTGACCCTAATAGTAATTGTACTTGCCAGCCTGTCAGTTCGATTGGTGACGATTCAGCTTACGGCTGGTTTTTCCAGTCGGGGATTAAGCCGGGATCGTGTAGCAATGAAGCGGGTATTTGTGATCCAAATAGCGCGTTATGTAATAACGGCGAGACATGCAATCCAACGACTTGTAATTGTGAACCAACCACTCAATTTGCTTGTAGTAGTGACCCTAACGTTTGTAGCCCCGATCCTGATTTGTGTGAAACGGGAACTTTTTGTAATCAAACTTGTCAGTGTGAAACTCTGGTTCCTTGTGATGCCGATCCAAACAGTCCCAGTTGCGAACCCAGTGCCTGTCCACAGAGTTATTTCTGTTACAGCGCTTCGGTCGGTGACCCGGGGTATGATGCGAAAAAATTAGATTGTTATTGTTATCCGGGCATTTTGTGCGACGGAGATATTAGCACGCCGGTTTGTGATCCGGATAACGATTTTTGTCCAACCGATTATGAATGTAATCCAAACAGCTGTTTTTGTGAGGCTCAGGTAAAGGTTTCAGACAGTTCGACGTATACATGGTTTTTCAATACGACATCGTTTGGTCCGCGGGTAGTTGAGAGTTGTAACCGATCAAACACTTGTGACATTGACAGCTATTCCAGTCCGTCACCATATAATGTTTCCGGCACCAGAGCGGGTGGTTATACGGTGAGTGGTGCTCGACCTGACGACGGTGCGATTCCGGTTGATTCGATTATTACGGCAATGTTTACTACCGAGATGGTTGAAAATTCCATCAACGAAACATCGGTAATCGTCTTGCGATGTAATGAGGCGAGTCAGCCGTTTAATCCGACTAGTTGTGGTGCCCAGCAAATTATTGACGATAACGGCATAGACGTTCATGGCTGTGATTATCTTGGTGAGGCGGTAACGTGTTTTGATTTTGAACCTTCGGCCTTGCTAACTAAGAATTATTGGTACCAGGTCACGTTAAATACGAGTCAAATTTTTGGCACCAATGGTGTCAATTTAATTGGTAACAGTATTGATAATAATTACCGCTGGGTCTTTAAGACGCGTGACAGTGATGAACTTAGCCGCGTTGCCTGTGTTTATGTTGAACCGACATATCAAACAGCATACAACTTAGGAGCTGAACATGACTGGAATGCCTATGTGTCACCGGAAGATTTTGTGTGTGTTTTGATGAATCCGGATCGATCATGCACTTGGGATTGGACAACTTCCGACGGTCGGGCCACGGTGATTGACCAAAACGGCAATGAAGCAACAACACAAGCCTTGGCAGAAACACTGCCTGATCCGCCGGTTGACGTGATCGCGAGCTGTACCTTTAGTGACGGCCAGAAAGATGGTGAAGGTAAGCTGACAATTGATTTAACCTCGCCATATGTTATTGATAAGTTTCCTGATTGTGGTACGGCGTGTTTGAATGCCAGAATTGGTGCGACGTTCAGTCGGGCGATGGATGCGGTGAGTGTGACTGACGCAATGACTTTGTATATCTGCTATAACAATCCAAATTGTGAGATTGGTCCCGCCAATGAAGTTACGAGCTTTAGTAAGCCAACTGCTCCAGCGCCGGATGAAGCACCAAACACTTTTGTTGGTGACATGCCGTGCTTTGACGTTAATGATGATGGAAAATATGATTATTGTTTGCTGCCCGATACGTATTACCGCGTAGTTATCAACAATACGGCAGTCAGCGCCAATGACAATAAGCCGTTGGCAGGGTTGAATTTTGACGATCCGACGCTTGGTGGTACCGGCGACCTTGATTCGTATTCTTGGATTTTCAAGACCCAGGCTGATGCCGGTCTTTGTCTGCCGGATCGTATTGATGTTTTCCCACAAGACGAAGTAACACCGGTTGATACTACTATTAATTATGCCTCGCGTCCCCGCACTGCCGGCGATGCCTGCGATCCGGAATTCGGCCAGCGGTTAAATCCGTATATTTGGAGCTGGGATTATGATACTAATTTAGTCTCTCGCCAGTTTGATAATCCGTTTTGTAGTGGTTACGAAGTAGCAAACCTTTTGAGTACCGCGCCGCAAAATTATTGTACTGAGCGCTTGCCGGGTAGCTTGCGCCAGTCATGCGGCAATAATGTAATTGAAATTGGCGAATCGTGTGACGATGGTAATCTGGTTAATGGTGATGGCTGTTCGAATTCTTGTTTGCATGAAGGGACAGTGACGCCGACCTGCGGCGATGGCAAAATTGGCGCCGGTGAGGAGTGTGAAACTCCCGGATCAAATTATTGTGGTGCGGACTGTTTGTGGGTTGGTAATACTGATTATGATTTGGAAGTGTGTGGCAATGGCATTGTTGAGCTTTCTGAAATGTGTGAATATCCAAACACTCCTGGGTGTGGGGCAACCTGCTTGTTGAGCGGTACTACTGGGGCAGCGATTTGTGGCAACGGCGTAATTGATCGGGGAGAAGAGTGTGATGAAGCCGAGCGGTTGAATGGTGATGCTCCGTCAAGCGGTGATTATAACGGCGACGGTATCAGTTGTGGCCCGACTTGTTTGATTGAAAATCGTGGTATTGGCGTCTGTCGCTCAGTTGCCACTAACAAGTTTGATTTTACACAAAACGGTGGCAGCTGTAACACTGGATATGTAGCGGTGCCACTTAATACTGCTACTGGCAACAGTAATGTTGGTTCGGTTTGCGGCAACCGGATTACCGAGCTTGGTGAACAGTGTGATCTTGGCGGCCGGTGTAGTGATAATAATAAACCTTGTACAGTTAGTAATCTTTCTAATTGCGCGAATTCGGCGACAGCGACCTGCGAGCCGCGTGATACGTATTGTTTTGACCCAGGCAACGCGACCGATGGTCAAACTTGTCCGACGCCTGGTTCGGCGTGCGGCACTAGCGGTGTGTGTATTGCCAATACTTGTACTGTTGAGTGTTTAAATGCCGGTTATCCGAGCGGATTTTATTCTGACAATATCAGTCCATATCAGATTGCTGCAGCCACCAAAGACGGTGAAACATATATCCAGTCATGGATTGGTGGCTATTCGCCGGTGGATACTGGGCCGATGGGCGAGGGGCATTTGTTGGTTGGTAATGGCGGCGGTAATCAGTTTGTGATCGTTGAACGCTGGCCTGATTGCGGTAGTGCATGTTTGAACGCCGACATTGGCGGACGCTTCAGTAAGTCGGCAGATCCGAATACGGTTAATGATTTGCAGGCAATTGATTTAGGTGCTGACCGAATTTTCCTCTACGAATGTGGCTTAGACTATAGTTGTGCAATTGATAGCCTTGAACCGATTGAGGTGAGTGTTGATTCCTATATTGAAGAATATGTTAATGATGCTTTTCGTATCAACCTGCCGCTTTTCTATAATTTGATTGATCATGACAACAATCCGTCCACGCCAATGGTGAACGCCTTGTTGCCGAATACTAATTATCGTGTCGTGGTTCGTAATACGGTAACCAGCGCCGAAGGCTTGGCTTTGACTGGCTTAAATTTTGACGATCCTTATTACGATTACCAAAATCCCGACACTGGCAGCCGTCTTGATTCTCATTCTTGGGTCTTTAGAACACAAGACACCAGCGAGATTTGCAGTCTGGACAGCGTAAATGTTAATCCGGATGATTATTACTCGGAATCAGATGCCAGTGTGAGGTATAGCTCGGAGCCACGCAGTGAGCCTGACGTATGTGATCCGCGTTACGGCCAGCGGTTAAATCCGTTTTACTACGATTGGAATTGGGATGATGAAGAGGTGACTGGAAATCCGACACCGCCACCGACCTTCTTGAACTCGGCTGAGTTTGCGTTGCCATTACGCGACGGTTGCGGCAATGCGTTGCTGCAATTTGGCGAGGATTGTGATGATGGTAATTTAGATAATGGCGACGGTTGCTCGAGCGTTTGTCTGAACGAAGGAACGACCGCGCCGACTTGTGGTAATAACAAAATTGATCGGGGAGAAGAGTGTGAGCCGCCAAGTACCGGATATTGTGGTGCCAACTGTTTGCTGATTGGTAATGATAATTATACGCCGATTGCTTTGGGCGGTTATCGACTTGATGATGTATGTGGTAATGGCGTGGTTGAGCCAGGTGAGGAGTGTGACGAGGGAACAGAGCCAAACGGCAATGAGGCAGACGGTTGTACGGATTACTGCCGGTATACCGGTTCAGTGCCGGCAGCGCTGTCGATTTGTGGCGACGGCCAGATTGGCCTTGGCGAAGAATGTGATGACGCCGATTTTTCAAACGGTTCTCCGGTTGCTTCCGGCGATGGTTGTAGTGGCACTGATCCAATCGCTGCTTGTACTGGACTGGATCGAACAGCTTGTACGGCATTTCCGGCAGCTAACACCTGTTATTGGACTGGTAGTACCTGTAAAACCAGGCCGTGTTTAGTGGAAAATAGAAACGTTGCGATTTGCCGTTCTGACCGTGCGGGCGAGTTTGATTTTAATCAGAGTCCGGCCGCATGTGAAGATGGTTATGATCCGTATAACCTAACTTCGGTGAGTGGTAATAATAATTTTGAAACTCCAATTTGTGGTAACCGGGTGATTGAAGAAGGTGAAGAGTGTGATTTGGGTGGCCGGTGTAGCGATAATGGTCGCCGCTGTATTCCAACCGATCTTTCTAATTGTGCAAATCCTAAAACAGCCGTCTGTGAATTGGCGCTTGGGATTTGTACTTCAGACGGTACAACCTGTACAGTCATTGGCTCAGCTTGCGGTAGTGGCGGAACCTGTTTTTCTACCGGGTGTAGCGCGGAGTGTTTAAATGCCGGTGCGATTGAAGATTCCTTATTACAAGACACTTTGATTGACCCGTACCAGGTGGTTAACACCCTTTCCGTGCCGACTGTTTTGGCTGAGGTAAATGAAGAAATTAAAGCGTTTGCGACGATTCAGCCAAATGCCGTTGGCGTTGGGTTGCTGCATGTGGTACCCGGTTCACAGGTTGATTTTGCGGTTATTGGTCATCAGCCGGCAATTGGTGCCACTAACCAATGTTTGAACGTTGGTATTTGGGCCTTGTTCTCACGGCCATTGAATACGGAAACGCTTAGCGCCGACAGCATCAGATTGTGTCAGGGAGGCGATTGTAGCTTGGTGAAAAATTATTCATACCGCATTGTTCAGGGTGAATGTGGCGATGACAGTTTCTGTCATTTCCCAGAACACCTGTCAGATGTTGATAGCTTTGGCGTTTGTCATAACGATTTTGATTGTGTTGGCGGCCAGCTGATCGTTCGAAGCCTTAATACTGACACGGGCTTTCTTGACCCAAACCAGGATTACGAAGTAAGAGTTGATCAAAACAATTTGCAAGATATTAACGGCATGACGCTAGCCGAAGCAAATACCTGTAACGGCCAGACTTCGTGTGAGTGGGGCTTTAGTTCCGGCACTGATTTTTGTGAATGTGAATATGTCAGCGTTTCCATCAACCCGACAACTGGTGGCTCGGAAACCGTTAAAGATTTGTTTACTTGTGCCGGTGATGACTGCGGTTCTGGGACCGTCTCGCCGTTTGACGACGACGCCGCAAACGGCAATCCGGCTACTGAGCAAAATTTGGCCGGTAACCAGCATTTATATGATACCGTCTGTTATGACATTCATAATAACGAGGGTGGCCGAATTCCGCTTTTGCCGACTGGGTTACGGTTTGAGTGGGCGGTATTCCCGAATGACGATTTAATTTATCTCACCGATTCAGACGCAACGGACTTTATTAACGATGCTTCGTTTGTCACGCCGAACAATAAGAATGGTGATTCTGATGTCTTTATTACCGCTTATGAATACCATTGCGGTGACGGGCCAAATTTCTGTGATCCACAAAGCGCCGGCGCTTGTGGCGACTGTGGCGGCGATAAGGCAGTTAACCAGACGGTCCGGGTTACCAACTTCATGTGTAATAACCCTTGGCCCGGTGTAGAAGTGTTTGAAGATTCTGATACTAATTGTGATGACGCTAATAATTGTTATGACACTAATTTCACCATGCTGTATTGTCGTGACCAGGGGCAAGAGGGAGTCCATGACGATTTGCCGCCCCTGTATGAAGATCCGTTGGTATTGGGAAATAATCCGGCGTCGCCCGCGATTAAAGATTTTATTTTCACCTTTGCTTCAACCGGTGTTAACCGAACTGTTAATGACCGGACGCCAAGCAATAAAACCTGGACCGGCGGGGTGGGCAGTAATTATCAGTTTACCGTTGCTCAAACCGGGAATTACGCCGTAAAAATTGACGGCTACAACTATCCGACCCCGGGCTGGGGAAACAGTGCCGACTTGTCGAGTCGCGTTCAGCCAAATCCGGCATTGTTTGATTCAAATGTAAATTATAATGGTTTTAATATTGATGTGTATTTGCGGACCGGCACCTGTTCGGCGTCGCCGGCTCAAAAATCCGGTACTGCTGTGTTACTGCCGTATGATGAAACTAACCCCCAAACCGGTTCGGTGTCGCTAGGCCAGTTAACGGCGGGTGAAACCTACTGCATGGAATTTCGCTGGACTAATGATTGGTGTAAATGTAATCCAGAGTGTCTGGCCTCTGGCGGTACGCTTGATGATCAGTGTGACGCCAATTTCCATTTCTTGGGTTGGCAGGTTATTTCGGAGAACACTTCCAACGATGCAATTGGTATTCGAGTTTTGGAAAATCCGCTCCACTTGTCGCCAACAACGTGGTACAGTTCCGGTTTGTGCGGCGGGGTGGCCGAATTTGACAGCCTGTGTTTCAGCGATGCTGATTGTTTGGTGCCAAATGACAACGGGTTGATTGCGTATTATCCGCTTGATGGGGTGGAGGCTGATTACTCCGGAAATGAGTTGGATGGTTTGAAAAACACAAACGCTCCGTACCTGCCAGGCAAGTTTGGTCAGGCGGCGAATTTCTCAAGTGCTGATGAGTGGATTGAGGTTGCCAGTAACAGCAAGTTGCAGGTCTCTGGAGAGTTAACGGTAAGCGCCTGGGTTAATCTTAATGAAGGACTAAGCGGCGCCAACCCTGATGAACGAGGTCTTGGCATTATTGCTTCCGAATATGATTGGAATAGCGGCGGTGGCACTGAAACCGGCTGGACTTTAGGAGATGACTGGGGATGCAGCAATGCCGCCGGCAGTCCTTGTCCACCCGCCGATCAAATTTACTTTTCGGTTTTTGGTTCGGGCGGCTCGGTAGTTCGTGCCTATGCTAATAATTTTGCTCAAAACTATCTAGACCAGTGGGTATTAGTAACTGGTGTGTTTAAGCCTGGGCAGTATGTAAAACTCTATATTAATGGTGAAGAAAAATCGAGTACGGCGACAAATATTTCGTCTATTGTTTATAGCGCTGATACACCGCTACGAATTGGTCACCGAGCTGATAATGATTATCAGGGTAACTGGATTGGCCGAATTGATGATGTCAAAATTTACAATCGGGCGCTAAGCGCTTCGGAAATTGCCGGACTGATGAAGCCAAATGTTTTGGAGTGCGTTTTCAATGTGCCGGCCAGAGGTAACCCGCAGCAAACTATTACTGATAATTATCAGTCGGTCGCTGAAGGCCGTAGCGTGTATGTTGGTGCCACTAATCGTCGGGCCAATGCGTTATGGTCGGATATTTACTTGATGTCCTATAGCCAGGGTGCGTCAAATAATACCATTGAAATTTTCAATCGGTTGCTTGATCCGGAACAGCTGACTGGCCGTTGGAGCTTTAATGCAAACGTTTCAAACCATCGGGTTTGTGATATTTATGGCTACTTTGAAGACACGACTAACATCTGTAGTGGTATTGGCACGTCCAATTTTGATTATTGTTCAACACTAGGAACCCCCGCCGCCTGTAATAATGACGCCGTTACGTATGGCTGTTATTGGGATAGCCAGTTTGAAGTTTGTCTGGGTAAGATGTGTGAAGCAATTTATTGTGAAAATGATTTTGAATGTCCGAACTTAAGTTGTAATGCCAATAAGGAAAAAATTGTTCGCGATGCCGAGCGGTATGGTGACTTGCGTGATTTGCAGCTGGCCTTAAATCGATACGGCCAGACTAAGGGTGGTTATCCGACCCTGGGCGGCGGTACCTACGTTCCAAACACGACGTTCTCGCAATGGCCAAGCTGGCAGCAGACGCTTGGAGCGGACTTGGGCGGGCGGCTATATGTTGATCCGATTAATCGTTTTGTCGGTTGTTCAGATCATTATTGCGATGATAATGAAAGCGGTACTATTGACTCGGGTGAACGAACATTCTGTTTGGTTGGTGATGTTGATGCTTGCAGCAGCCGGCCGTACCTTTGTCTGGCGATTGATCCAGATCAGGAAGTAACTTGCTGGGATGAAATTACCAAGCAGTTCAGCTGCCCGGCTCAAATGTTCTCGTATGCCTATAACGCCATTAACGGCGGTGGTGACTACGCGCTTTATACTTCTTTTGAATATGATCAAATTGGCAGCTGGCGCAGTTTGCCGGGGTATTTCTGTGATACCAATAATAACGGTTCAATTCAAATCGATCAGGAAACAATCCGCTGTACGGTGAATGCCGACTGTACCAGCGGTGCCTGTTTGGCTTCAGCGGAAGCGGATTTATATGAATTGCCATTAACATCAACTGATGTTGAGTGTCGTGAATTAAACTTTACTTTGGATGCGGCAACAATTAGCGGGGGAGTGAGTCCGGCTGAGTGCGCTGCCCGACGCTGTTATGGCGGTACTAATGATCCGGAAAACGATGAGTGTAATAGCGGAGAGGTAACTGAATGTCCGGATTCCGGTCCTGGTACGTATTGTACGGGCGACGCTGATTATGATGGCATTTGTGATGTGGATGTCGGAACCGATAACTGTAATCCGTTCCTGGATTGTAAAGCTAACCCTCGTGATTGTTATAATCCTGATCAGCGCGATAGCGGAGGTATCCCCGGAAAAGGAGACGTTTGCGACGCGACGTGCGGTGCCGACACCGACTCTGATGGTGTTTGCGACAGTTCGGATACTTGCCGCAACGTGTATAATCCGGCCAATGCCAGCTGTCTGGATGGCCATAGCAATCGAACCAATGGTCAGTGTGATTATGACCTGGACAACATCGGCGACGCGTGTGACCCGTGTACTGATTTAGACCGTGATGGTTTTTGGGACAAAAATACTCCCGCCAACACCTGTTTGGCCGACAACTGTGCGGTAGGTCTGACCGTTTCAAATGATCGTTTTGGTTATTGCAGTGGTGATTTATCTATTCAGTGTAGTCCGGGCGCGGCCGGCAATACCATTTGTGCGGGCGCTGGAGCCGGTAGTTGTGTCCAACAGACTGGTAGTCTGGCTACTTATAATCCGTACCAGGAAGATTATGACGGAGACGGCGTGGGATATATTTGTGATTTTTGTATTGATTTTGACGGCGATAGTCATGGTGATTATCCGTTTTATACCAGTTCAATGTTCGTGACAACCTTAACTCCTAACCAGCAGCAACATTTTAGTAGTTGTACTTCCGGCACGGCTTGGCCGGGCAACCCGGGAAATATTAATGACATTGACAACTGTCCGGGCGGACCGTTTGGTGCTGAATGTACAGATGAGTTCGGCATTGAAGTTTCTTGTTATAACCCCAGCGGCACGGCTTGGGAAGACCTGAATGGCACAAGCCACACCGGACAAAAAGATTTTAACCTAGATGGTATTGGTGACATTTGTGATGAATTTCGTGTTGGACTGGTTAATTGTGGCGACGGTATTACCGACCCGGGAGGCGGGGAAGCGTGTGACTGTGGTAAGTATGCCCTAACTTCCGATCCCTCAAGCCCGATTGTCTGCAGTACGATTAACGACCAACCCTGCAATCCCGGATATGATTCCAATGTTGGCAATGGTTTGAATAAT
Organism: Candidatus Buchananbacteria bacterium; assembly: GCA_013359225.1. Taxonomy (NCBI): domain Bacteria; phylum Candidatus Buchananiibacteriota; species Candidatus Buchananbacteria bacterium. Next base: position 156,493 of record JABWCG010000002.1, read on the forward strand.
TGTAATTGGTGTTACCGCTGTCAGGAAGTAAAGAATGAAGAGGCGGGATATTGTGGTGATGATATCGTTCAGGCGCCTCAGGAAAACTGTGAACGTGGCAACGCTGGTTGTGATAATTCCTGCCAAAATTTTGAGCCGGCGGAATATTGTGACGCCAATGGGTATGATTCGGAAGTTATTCATTTTAATTCGCCCACCGGCCAAACTTCTCATAATTTCTTAAATACCACTCCGGTTTACTTTTATATTCCGGAATGTAGTATCACTAACAGCACAGAGGTTAGTTTTGATATTGATATTACCGGCTCATTGCCGGATACGGGTATTGTTTTTGTAACAGATGTTTCCGGCAGTATGGCCGGCACCCGAATTACTGACGCCAAGGCAGCAATAATTAATACTATTAATGATTTTGCTGCTACCGCCTTTGCCGGTAAAATTCATATTGGTTTGGTGAGCTATTCCACTGATAAAAGCCTTGATTCACCATTGGTGAAGGTTGATAACCCCACTAATGTCCAAAACTTGATCGCTAAAGTCAACGCATATGATGCCGTTGGCGGTACTGAACCGGATAAAGCAGTTCAGGAAGCAACTACAATGTTAGGCAGTTTTACCGGTAATCGTATTATGATTTTTATGACGGACGGTGATTCTCATTATACTTATGGTAATTATGGTCCAGGTGAACCAGTCTGTTATGGCAGCCTTGATCACGGTAGTAACTGTCACGTAGTGCCAGTCTGTGAACATACGTGTGCGTATACTTGTAATGGCTCTGCTTGCCAGGAGTGCACAGCGACAAATATTTGGGGAGCCTGTACTACTTGGACAAATCGTTCGGGAACCTGCTGTCCTGATTGTCCCGGTAGTGTAGCGTATGAATTTACCTGTTCAGCCGCAAGTGTTTGTACTGGCTGTATTGCGAGCTCATCTAGTTTTACAAATGATTCTGATATTGCCAAGGGCGCACCTTATAATATTGTTATTTATGGCGCGGCTTTTACGGGAGGCACTCAGACCGCTAACCCCACAGAAGTGAATTTAACTTCTTCTAACTGTCTTGGTGGTTCATGCAGTTCGAATTTCTGTAATAGTGGGTATTGTTTTGGTGAAGGTGGTTTAACTTTTGAAGATATTTATGGTGCAATTTATGATCAGATTGTTGAGGAGTTGGGGTATAGTTTTTCCGTTCTGGTTGATGGTGTTATGACAACTCCGATTGATTTGCCATATCAATCGCCCACGGGCGGTAGCTATCCGAATCAAACTATTGATTTACCAAGTAACATTTGTACCAGCGGCACGGTTAATCCGTCTTATCCTGATTTTGGCCAACACACCTTGCAATTGGTTGGGCTGCCAAGCGGCATTCAAGCCAGTTTTAGCGGCGCGGCGGTGAATTATTGTACGACGTGTGATGAAGATAATGACGGCGTGATGGACGCGTCTTGCGGCGGCGCTGACTGTAATCCGGCGAACGCTAATATTCCGGTTGCGGAGTTAATTGCCGCCGGTAACTGTACTGACAATATTGATAATGACTGTGATGGCACTAAAGACGGAGCGGATATCGGGTGTGTTGATCCCGGAGGTGGGGGAACAATCCAAGAAGGAATTGGCAACTGTGCTGACGGCATTGATAATGATGTTGATTCCCGAACTGACTGCGCTGATCCTGAATGTGTCGGAAAGCCCGGCCCTAACGGTGTGACTTGTTGCCAGGTGGGAACTGATTGTTCAACTTACGGCACGGGGCAATGTAACGCCTGTTCTAACAATGTTTGTGTTGCGGTAACGGCCATTAATGGCAGTAATTGCGAAGGTACTTGCAGTTTTTGTAGCAATGGTACTTGTGTTAATCGCGAAACAGGTGACGGTCGCGAATGTCCGGCCGGTTGGGCCTGTACTGGTCCGGCGGCAACAGCATACTGCTCGCCAAATGTTTCAGCTGAAAATTGCAGCCAAGCCGGCGATGAAGACGGTGATGGTTTGGCCGATTGTGCGGACGTTGACGATTGTGACGGCCATACTGCGCCGGATGGCGGCATTTGTTGTACTGATAGTTTTGACTGTGGTGGTACGTGTCAGACTTGTTCGCCCACTGCTAAGCGGTGTGTACCTTATACCGGATTAAACGGTGGTCTGTGTTCTGGCGCCTGTACATATTGTAGTAACGGCAGCTGCGTTGCCCGAACTAATGGCGACGGGCTTGAATGTCCGGTTGGTACTGTTTGTTCTGGTATGAGTTGTGTTGATCCGGGCGCTTCCAATGATTGTACGGTGCCATCCTCAAAAGTTTGCCCATTCCAGCAGGGTGTTTGTAGTGGTTCGCGGGAAAATTGTGTGGCGCCGGGTGTCTGGCCGGGCTGTGATTATCAAACATATGTAAACCATGCCGCCTCAACCGGCAAAACATATGAGGCTGGATTTGAATCACTTTGTACGGACGGTCAGGATAATGATTGTGACGGGCAGACTGACAGTGCCGATTCTGATTGTGGCGCGGTTTGTAACGATAATGGCACTTGCGACGGAGCGGAGAACTGTTCTAACTGTCCGGATGAATGTGCTTGTCTGCCGGGACAGTTGTGCTGTGGCGCGGCGACGTATAGCTGCGAAGTTCCGGATTGTAATGCTAATATTGATTGTAACGACAGCAACGCATCAACAATTGATGTCTGCCAGGGTGCGGCGACTTGTAATGCAACTTGTATTCATACGCCGATTACGGCTTGTAGTAATGGGGACGGGTACTGTCCGGCCGGTTGTACGGCGTCTAATGATACTGACTGTGCTCCGGTCGCCGCATGTCAGGATACGGATGGCGGCAGCACGGTGTATACCACCCAGGGAACGGTTAGTGACGGCGTTGGCGGTGCCGTATTTGCGCCAAGAACTGATTCGTGTTCCGGCAATGTTTTAACGGAATATGGCTGTAACGGTGCCAACTTTACTTCATCAACCTATAATTGTGCCAGCGTTGCAAATACTATTTGTAGCAATGGTGCCTGTGTTTTACAGGCGGGAGTTAATAGCTGCAGCGACTCTGACGGCGGCGCTAACTATACGACGATTGGCACGGTTTCCGGACAAGTTGATAGTGCAAACTATACTCATACTGATCAATGTGCCAGCGGCACCACTTTAACTGAATGGACTTGCAGTGGCACTCAGGCCGTTTCTTCGTCGCCAGCTTTTGACTGTACGACGCTTGGTGCCGGCTATACCTGTAGCAACGGCCGTTGTATTGCTCCGCCGCCAGTTTTTGTAAATTACTATTGTAATACCGACGGTGACAGCGCGGTCAGCAGTTCGGTAACGATTAACTGCCAGCAGGGCACTGTTAATTGTCCGCCGGCCGGTCAGGGCTGTGTGACCGCACCAGGCACTGATTGTAATGATTCTAATTCTCAAATCTATCCAGGCGCCCCGGAGACTGCCTGCAATGGTGTTAATAATGACTGTGACGCTCAAACCGATGAAGATTATGCTGTTATTTCCGGTCCAACGTGTGGTGTTGGCGCCTGCCAGACCACTGGCCAGCTCGTTTGCCAGAGCGGTACGATTACGGATACTTGTACGCCCTTGCCGCCTTCAACTGAAGTGTGCGGTGACAGCGTCGACAACGATTGTAACGGAATCGTTGATAATGGTTGTATAAACGAGTGCACTCCGGGAGAACAAATTTCGTGCGGCGCTTTGGATCCAGTAAACTACAAGGGCGTTTGCGCTGCTCCAACAATTACCTGTAACGCTTTAGGCGCCTGGCCGCGAACTGAATGTACGGCCCAAAAGAAAACCAGTGAAGTCGGTTTTTGTACGGATAATTTAGATAATGATTGTGATGGTTTTGCTGACTGTCAGGAAACCACTGATTGTCCGGCGGGTAACGTTTGTTCCGGCAACTGTTTAGCTGGTGCGACGTGTAATGTTAGCGCCGGACCGACACAGTTTGACTGGATTTGTAATGCTCAGCCAGCGGCTTTTTGCGGCGGCACTGGCACGGCGTGCGGCTTGTGTGTTGAGGTTTCAGCTGGTAATTTCCAGTGCCAATCAAACGCTTCGGCCTGTAGTGGCGGTGCTGGGTATTGTGGTGTCTGTCAAGATCAGGGTGGCGGCGTGAATTTCAGCTGTGCACCAAACAATAATGCCTGTACGGCAGTTTGTACAACTTGTAGCAGCTCAACATTGTCGTGTGTTACTGTGGTGAATAATCAAGATACTGACGGCGCAAACCAGTGTCATGATACGGTTGGCTGCTCCGGTACGTCGTGCTCATGTAGCGTTGCCGGCGTTTGCCAAAACTGTGAAGATAATGATCATGACGGTTTATGTAATGAAATTGATGTTTGTCCGTATGATCCGGATAATGACTTGGACAATGACGGTCTGTGTGCAGTTGGTTGTTTTAGTGGCCCGTCTCGTTTTGGCTCGCTAACCAACGGGTATATTTGTGATGCGGCCGCGTCCAATGTGTTACGCGACACTTGCCAGGGCGGCAGCAATCAGGACAGTGGCGGCTTGGGTGGCGTGCCGGACGACTGTGAGATCAATAGCTGCAAGGTGGTATTTGGCGCTCAAGACTACCTAAATATTTATATCAATGGTAAACTGGTTACTGGTAATTTATCTTTGCCGCAATATGTAAGCGGCAACCCGCCGGCGGATGTGATTGACAACGTGTTTGTCAGCCTTGATGATTATATTGCGTCCGGTGAAAACGTTATTGCAATTGAAGCTTACGTCGAAAAAGCCCGCGGTTCATATCCAGATTACGCTCAGGCATATCGTCAGATTAGGGGAGCGTTTGCCAAGGTGACTGATCCGAGCTGTACTACCACCGGCTGTGGTTTATGTGATGCGTCCAGTTTAAGCGGCACGGCTTTAAGGACCGATCCGGTTTCCGGCAGTACGAATACTCCGGATATGCCGCTGAAATGTTTAGTGGTAAATGATACTACTAGTCCGGCGCCGACAAACTGGAACAAGGTTGGTTTTAGCGAATCCGGCTGGTCTGATAGCGCAAACGGTTCAGCGCAAATTACTAATCCGTTCCAAGAAATTGAAGAGCGGCTCTGGAGTTCAGCCTACTATAGCAGCGTAACCAGTCCGCGCTACAACAGTCCGAAAGCGGTTTGGGCGGGCGGTAATTATACTTCAACTAGCAAGATTTACTGTCGCTATACTTTCATTAAATAATTAATCAAGTAAAAACGTATGTTTGATGATAAACCAAACAAGCCAAATCCAATGGCGCCTACCAATTTGCCGACTGCTCCCCAAAAATTAAGCCGGGAGCCGGAAGACATCTTAGATACTATTGATGAGGCTCCGGCCGCCGCGGCTCCAGTTTCCCGGCCTCAGCCGACTATTCCGGCGATGCCAGTGCCACCAGCAATGCCAAAGGCGGAAAGGGCAACTACCAAAGAGCCGTTTGCTTTTCATTATAAAAAGTTTGTTGTAGTTATTCTCGGCATATTATTGTTGGCGGGCTTGGCGTGGGGTGGCTGGTATGCGTATACGACGTTTTTAAGGCCTGATAAAACTGCAACCAATACCAATCAGCCGACGACCACTAATCAGAATAACGCTAATACCAATCAGCCGAATGGTAATGCCGGCGCTGCAAACGTCAATCAACCCGGCAATGTTAATGTCGGTGGCGAAGGAACACCGGTAGATCCAAAGCCAGTTGACTCCGACAGCGATGGTCTTGATGATGAAGAGGAAAAACTATATGGGACCAATCCGGACCGAGTTGATACGGATCTTGACGGTTTAACTGATCGTGATGAGGTAAAAGTTTTTAAAACTGACCCGAATAATCCAGATAGCGATGGGGACACCTTCTTGGACGGTAATGAAGTTCGCGCCGGCTACGACCCGAAAGGGGACGGCAAACTCTTGGAAATAAATAATTAATTAATATCTTGAGCGAAAAAATAATCAAGCTATGTTTAAGTTAGGGAAAAATAAAGTCAGTGAATCAAAAACAGATACGGCGTTAACGTCCGGCGGGTCTGAAAGTGTTCATGTGATGCCGAGAAAATTTTATGTTGCACCTAAAAAGGGCAATAACGGTCTAGTTATTATTATCGTTGTGGGAGTGCTGGTGGTTGGCGGCCTGGCGGCGGCGGCGATTTTTCTTAACTTAAGCCTTGGCAAAAATCAGGCCAGCAATCAAAATAGTAATACAAACACTTCAGCGTCGGTTACTACAAATACGGGCAATACTAACGTGAATATTAATAGCAACGTGAACGCTAATATTGGTATGCCTGCAACGACTACGATTGATGTGCCGACGACAACCGATCCGGCAGTTAATATTAATGTGAATACCAATACATCAATTGATGATCCGGATATCAAAGATGTAGAAGTAAAGCCCTTACCTTCAGCGCCTGATTCTGACAACGATGGTCTAACGCTTGAGGAAGAAAATTTATACGGCACCGACCCGTCGTTACTAGATTCTGACAATGATGGCTTTTCCGACGGCTCGGAGCTTTTGAACGGGTATGACCCGACGCATGTCGGCCAGACGCTTGAGGCCTCAGGAGTTTTTACCAAGCACACTGGCGCTGGGTATTCAATTAGTTACCCGACCGGCTGGCAAGTGAGGCCGCAAAGTGACAATAGCGAAACATTGTTTATTTCAAGTACGGGCGAATTTGTCGCTGTTATCATCATGGAAAATCCGGACAAGCTTCCTTTGGCAGAGTGGTATGCTAAGCAGTACCCGGATATTGATATTACCAATGCTGTTTCGGTCCGCTTAAATAGTTTTTCTGGATACCGCCATCCTGATAATCGGATTTATTTCCTGACCAAATCCGGCGACATTAGCAAGATTTTTATGGTTAATTATAATGTTGGCAATTTCCGGCTGACTAATTTTGCCACCACGTTCAATTTGATGGTTAAGAGCCTTAATTAACAGGAGTTGTTTTTATGGTACGGTTTGAAGTCAACCAACAAGCAGGAAAAAAGATTACAGCAAGCGTCTGGCGTAGTTACTTAAAGCCAATTGAGGCGGCTTTGAAGCTCAAAAAACCGTTAGAGATTTCAATTGGTATTGTCGGGGATGCAGCAATTAAGAAACTTAATAAGATATACCGTCATAAAGACAAGGTTACTGATGTGTTGAGTTTTGGCGAAACCAATCAGCTCGCCGGCGGTAATAAAAACTATCTGGGCGAAATCATTATTTGTTACCCTCAGGCAGTGCGTCAGGCGAAGAAAGCCGGGCATCCGCTTAATCGGGAATTACAGCTTTTATTCACGCACGGTTTTTTGCACTTGTTAGGGTATGACCATGAAAAAGACAGTGACGCTGAGGTGATGGAGGGCTTAGAAGAAAAAATTTTGGGGTTTAGGCGTTAAAGGTTGTTGGAAATAGGGTTTTATGGTAAAATATTTTTATAATTTTTCATTGTTAAAATTGTATTTAAAGGGAAAAATATGGCTGAACAAGAAATAATTGCCGGGCTCGATATTGGTTCAAGTGCAGTTCGCTTAGCAATTGGTCAAATCTCCGCCAAAGGGGAACAAATCCACATTATTGGCTCTGCCGAAGTGCCCGCTGAGGGCATTAGCAAAGGAGTCATTTCCAGCATTGAAGACGCTGTTTCTTCAATTTCAGCTTGTTTAGAAAAGGCGGAACGCATGATTGGCGTGCCGGTGCAAAGAGCCTGGGTGGGCATTTCTGGCAGTCATATTATTTCTCAGGAAAGTCAGGGTGTGGTTGCAGTTGCGCGTAGTGATGGTGAGATTTCCGAAGATGATATTGAGCGTTCAATTGAAGCGGCTCGAACCGTAGCAACGCCGCCAAACTATGAAATTTTGCATGTCATTCCCAAAAGTTTTACGGTTGACGGCCAGTCGGGGATTAAAGACCCGCTTGGTATGACCGGTGTTCGAATTGAGGTTGAAACGCAAATCATTCAGGGCTTAACGGCTCAAATAAAAAATTTAACAAAGGCGGTATATCGCACCGGTGTTAACATTGAGGACCTGGTGCTTTCTATTTTGGCAACATCTGAAGCGGTGTTAACTAATCGACAAAAAGAGCTGGGAGTAGCGGTTATTAATATCGGCGGTTCTACTACGTCGTTGGCGGTTTTTGAAGAAGGCGACATTTTACACACAACTATTCTGCCGGTTGGTTCCGACCATATTACCTCTGACATTGCCATTGGTTTAAGAATTTCCATTGATACGGCAGAAAAGATCAAATTGGAATATGGTTCGGCATTGTCGGAAGGAATTGGCAAGCGAGACGAAATTGATATCGGTGAATTGGAAGGTAAAGAGGCAAATTTTGTTTCCCGAAAATACATTGGTGAAATCACCGAAGCGCGCGTTGAAGAAATTTTTGATAAGGTTGACGCTGAGTTGAAGAAGATTGATAAAAGTGGTAAACTACCGGCAGGCGTCGTGATAACTGGCGGCGGTGCCAAGCTTCATGATTTGGTTGAAGCGGCAAAAAAACGTTTACGCTTGCCCGCGGTGATTGGTACGCCAACTAACATTACTAGCGCCATTGATAAAGTTAATGATCCGAGTTTTTCTACAGCAATCGGTTTAGTGATTTGGGGCAGTCAGCTTGCAAGCCAGCGCTCGCAAGGAGGTTTTGGTAAGTTGATGAATTATTTGCCGAATCTCAAGGGCGTTTCCAGTCAAGCTAAGAAATGGTTTAAAAAAATAATTCCTTAAGGTATGGCTGAAATCAAGCCGGAAATTGAAACATTTGCAAAAATTAAAGTTATCGGTGTTGGCGGTTCGGGTGGCGCAGCCATCAATCGCATGGTCGCCTCTAAAATTCGTGGAGTCGATTTTTTGGCGATTAATACCGATGTTCAGGCTTTGCATCATTCTCAAGCCAAAACTAAATTGCATATTGGTAAATTAACCACCCGCGGTCTGGGTGCTGGGATGGATCCTGATATTGGTGAGAAGGCGGCTGAAGAAAGCCAGAATGATATTCGTGAGTTGATAAAAGATGCTGATATGGTGTTTGTCACTTGTGGTTTGGGTGGTGGTACCGGAACCGGTGCCGCACCGGTTGTTGCCAGCATGGCTAAAGATGCCGGTGCATTGACCGTAGCCGTTGTTACCAGGCCGTTTTCGTTTGAAGGCGCTCAGCGTGCTCAAATTGCTCAGCAGGGATACGACAGTCTAAAAAATAAAGTTGACGCTATTGTCACGATTCCTAACGATCGACTGTTGCAAATTATTGATAAAAAAACCTCCTTACTCGACGCTTTTAAAATTTGTGACGAAGTGTTGCAGCAGGGCGTGCAGGGGATTGCAGAATTAATTACCATACCTGGTTTAATCAACGTTGACTTTGCGGACGTCAAAACCATCATGAAAGACACCGGTTCAGCATTAATGGGCATTGGTCAGGGTACCGGCGAGAATCGGGCCGTGGAAGCGGCTAAATCAGCTATTTCTAGCCCATTACTTGAGCTATCTATTGATGGTGCTAAAGGCATATTGTTTACCGTGGTAGGCGGACCAGACTTGGGTATGCATGAAGTCAATGAAGCCGCTAAAGTTATCACTCAGTCAGCCGATCCAAATGCTAAGGTCATTTTTGGCGCGGTTATTGATGACTCTATGAAAGATGAGGTTAAGGTTACCGTTGTGGCTACTGGTTTTTCCGACCGTGAGATTAGGGCGGCAAGTGAAAAATCGTTTGCTTCTAAGGAGAGTAATTACACGCCAAGCACTTTTGTTGAATCAAAGAATAAGGTTGAAGAAAAAACCGCTTCGGCTGTCAGGCGCATTTCAACCAAAATCCCGACAAAAAGAACAATTCCGTCCCAACCGGATATCATTGCTGAAGATGATGAGCTTGAAATCCCCGCATTTATTCGAAAAAAGATGAGGTAAAGTAGTCTTTACAAGTTATCCTCATAGACAACAAAAAAAAATAGGACTAAAATAAACAGTACCCCCAAAAAAATTTAAAACCAAAATAAAACAGGCTTCGGGAGGTTTAAAATTTTAACTACATAAGGCAAAAAATGTCTTATTTTTTATCGCTCAAAATATGATATTTGGTGTTGGAGAATCAAAACTAAAGCTTACCAAGAATGCTTTAAAGGTCTTGGAAAGCCGATATTTATTGAAAGATAATGACGGCAACGTAATTGAAAAGCCGATTGAAATGTTTAGGCGCGTTGCCGGTTTTATTGTAAAAGCGGAAGATAAGTATGGCTTGACCCAGGAAGAAAAAGATGACCTGGCTAAGGCTTTCCTGGAAGTGATGGTTGATTTTGAATTTTTGCCAAACAGTCCAACCTTTACCGGCGCTGGTACGCCTTTAGGGCAGTTGTCAGCCTGCTTTGTGCTGCCGGTGGGAGACTCTATGGAAGAAATTTTTGAAGCGATCAAAAATACCGCTTTAATCCACAAATCCGGTGGCGGAACTGGTTTTTCATTTTCTCGTATTCGGCCGGCCAAAGATCCGGTGAAGTCCACTAGCGGTTTGGCATCGGGTCCAATTTCTTTTATGACCGTTTTTGATGCTGCGACCGATACGGTGAAACAGGGTGGCACTCGTCGTGGAGCTAATATGGGCATTCTGCGGGTGGATCATCCGGATATTATGGAATTTATTGTCGCTAAGGAAGATAACAATCGACTAAACAATTTTAATATTTCAGTGGCAATCACCGACAAGTTTATGGATGCGCTTGATAAGGGTGAAGAATATGATTTGCTCAACCCCCGTGACGGCAGGGCAATCGGTAAGTTAAACGCCAAAGAAGTGTGGGACAAAATTATTGATCACGCCTGGAAAAACGGGGACCCTGGTGTTATTTTTATTGATAAAATCAACAAACATAATCCTACGCCTCATGTTGGTAAAATTGAAAGCACCAATCCGTGTGGAGAACAGCCGCTGTTACCCTATGAATCTTGTAATTTAGGTTCAATTAACTTGGCCAAATTCGTTAAAGAAGGTGAAATTGATTATCAGCGCTTAGCTTTTGTTGTACAAACAGCAGTCAGGTTTTTAGATGATGTGATTGATATGAATAAGTATCCAATCCCGCAGATTTCTCAAATGACCAGAGCTAATCGTAAGATTGGTTTAGGGGTAATGGGTTGGGCTGACATGTTGGTTGATTTAGGTATTTCCTATAATTCAAACGAGGCGATTGATTTGGCTGAAAAAGTAATGAAATTTATCAAAAACACAGCCGATCAGGCGTCGGTTGTTTTAGCTAAAGAAAAAGGAGTATTTCCTAATTTTGAAGGCAGTATTTATGACACGCCAGATAGCACCGGAATTAGAAATGCCACCAGAACCACTATCGCGCCAACCGGCACTATCAGTATTATTGCTAACTGTTCTTCCGGGATTGAGCCGCTATTTGCTTTGGCATATGTTAGAAAATCGCGCATCGGTAAGAAAGGCGATGACTGGGTTGAGTTAGTAGAGGTTAATCCTTATTTTGAAGCAGTTGCTAAAGAACGGGGATTTTATTCCAAAGAACTAATGGAAAAAATTTCTCAAGTTGGCTCGATCCAGCACCTTGATGAAGTGCCAGACGATGTGAAACGAGTATTTGTCACCTCTCACGACATTACGCCGGAATGGCATATTCGAATGCAGACTGCTTTTCAAAAATATGTTGATAATGCCGTTTCTAAAACCATCAACTTTCCTAACGCCGCTACTCGTGATGATGTCGCCAAAGCGTATTTATTGGCGTACGAGAATGATTGCAAAGGAGTAACTATTTATCGGGATGGCAGTCGAGATGTTCAAGTTTTAACAACCGGTCAATCGCACAAAAAGGAAGAGGCTCCAAAGGAAACCACTACTCCTGCTGCGCCGTTTTATAAGCGCAAGCGCCCGATGATGATGCGCGGCACAACTTATAAAGTAAAAACGTCGTATGGTGATTTGTATATCACCATTAATGACGACGAACAGGGTAATCCCTTCGAAGTGTTTGCTACTATTGGTAAGGCTGGCGGATTTTTTTCAGCCAAGTCAGAAGCAATTTGTCGTTTAGTTTCCTTGGCGTTACGCGCCGGCATTCCGGCCCAGGAAGTAGTCAGTCAAATTAAAGGTATTCGTGGTCCGATGCCGTCTTGGGGTGAAGGGGGAATGATTTTGTCGCTTCCTGACGCTATTGCTCAGATTATTGAAAAACATCTCAGTCAAAATCAGCAGCGGCTGGAATTAGAATTTCATAATGGCAAAGTGACCAAAGAACAGTTATCTAAAACCCCGGCCTCCTATGATCCGGCTTCATCTTTGCCGGTAGATAGCGCCAAGCCTTCCAATGGCAACGGTAATCGGGAAATTGCCGATTTTGGTACCGCGCCAGAATGTCCTGATTGTGGCAATATTTTGGAAATCGCCGAAGGTTGTTTGAAGTGTCGATCCTGTGGCTTTTCCCGCTGCGGGTAAAACTAAACATGTTGAAGGGTGCTATGAAAAGTGATTTAGGTAAAGTTCATGTGTATACCGGCGACGGTAAGGGCAAAACTACTGCATCGCTTGGTCTTGCTTTACGCGCCATCGGTGCTGGCTATCAGGTTTATATTGTTCAATTTTTAAAAGGCCAAGACTATAGCGAATTAACCAGTCTAAAACCGCTTAAAGAAATTACCTTAAAGCGTTTCGGCCAAAAAAGTTTTATTATCAAAAAGGCTAAGCCGACTGACATCGCTTTGGCAAAGCAGGGGTTGGCATGGGCGCGCCGGGTGATAAAAAGTAAAAAATTTGACGTGGTAATTCTGGATGAGATATTTTTGGCGGTTTTTTTCAAAATGTTGAAAGTGTCCGATCTAGTTTCGTTGATTAAAATCAAACCAAAAAATGTTGAGTTGATTTTGACCGGCCGCCGCGCACCGGCGGCGGTAGTAGCTTTAGCTGATTATGTTACTGAAATGAAAGAGGTAAAACACCCTTATAAAAAAGGGGTAGTGGCCCGACGAGGCATTGAAAACTAGGTTATCCACCGTCGTGATTCTTGACAGGCTCACTGGTAGTTCTAAAATTTAATTACTTAAAAATTTGGTTGCATCTTAATTTTCCGAAGTAAGGTTACATTCCTTCGCTGACCCGCAACTGTGAAGTCTTTTTTCACCCCCTAGGTGGAAAAAGAATAAGCCAGGTCGAGAAAATAAGAGCTTAATTAACCCACGTAACTCTTCGAGGATATGAGAGGCATCGTGTCGCTGGTTTTAAGCCAGCTCTTAAAATTGCTCTAACTACGAGGAATTTTTTTATTTAATAATTCATAACTAACAGATATGATTAAAAAAAACGCATTACCTATTTTTCGAATAATCGTTGTTTTTTCACTGCTGCTGCAGCCGGTGTTTGTTTCGGCCAGTTTGTCGGGCGCTGTTAGTTATTTGGAAAGTCAGGTTGATGATCCTTGGATTACAATGGCACTCGTGGCTTCTGGCCAGACGAATATCCCAACCGGTCATTTAAAACAAGTTTCCGGAACAAGTGCCACTGATTATGCTAAAACGATTTTAGCCTTAGCGGCCCTGGGCAAAGACCCCTCGACATTTGGCAACGTTGATTATGTCGCTGCGTTGGAAGATACATTTGACGGCACACAAATTGGCGACGTGAATTTGTTAAATGATGACATGTGGGGCATATTAGCATTGGCAAGCGTTGGCAAAAAAACTTCAGCGGCAGTTACTGCCACTAAAACCTACTTATTGTCAAAACAAAACAGCGACGGCGGTTGGAGTTATTCAGCGGGAGCTGGTTCTGATACTAACGATACCGCTGCTGCAGTCATCGCGTTAATTGAAGCAGGAGTTGGAGCAAATAATGAAGTAATTACTAAGGCGTTAGCGTATATCAAATCAGCGCAAAACAGCGACGGCGGCGTTGGTTATCAACCGGGCAACGGCTCAGACGCCGGCTCAGACGCTTGGACGATTTCAGCCTTAATTAAAGCGGGAGTCAACCCGAGTGGCTGGACGAAGAACAATATCAGTCCGATTCAACACCTTGAATCCTTGCAAGACGAAGATGGCGGTTATTGGTGGGTTACCGAAGGTACCTCAGAATGGAACAATAAAGCTATGACTGCATATGCGGTTATCGCTTTAAGCGGTGCCACCTATCCGGTTGGGTATTATCAATCAGGAGCTGCTAACGATGGTGAATTTCATTTGAGAATTGAAGGTGCTAGTAATACTATTTGTGATACGTTTGTCGCCGGCGTTACAGCGCTTGATTTAGTTAAAAATGCCGCGGCGGAATGTGGATATTCATATACGATTACTCAGGAGTCATTTGGTCCGTATTTGCGAGAAATCGCTGGCGAGACAGCTTCCGGATTGAATGGGTGGTTATACTTTGTAAACAGTGCTTCACCAATCGTTGGCGCGGCTGATTACCATTTAGCGTCTGGTGATGAAGTGTTGTGGTATTTTGGTGAGTGGGGAGTTATGCCGACGCGCTTGAATGTGAGTGAAACTCAAGTTGATCCCGGCCAGGCAATTGATGTAGTGGCTGAATATTTTGATGGCAGTTCTTGGCGTCCGGTTTCCGGTGCAACTATTAAGGTGAATGATGAAGTCCGGCAAGCGGGTACTAACGGTACGCTTGCCCTACAAATTTATGAAAATGGTATTTATCGGATTTATGCCGACCATGCTGGGTATGTCAGAAGTAATACAGTGACAGTGACGGTTGGTGACACAGTTAATCAGAATGTTGGTTTACAGGTTGAGATTAATCAGGGCACGGCTGGCGTTATCGGCGGTGAGGCAATTGCTTTAGTGGTTGATGCTTCTGATATTGATTTTGGCCCATTGGCTCCGGGACACGGCAGTGAGGCTGAGGTGGTCATATCAAATCAGGGAACAGTTAATCTTGGTGTTGGCACCCAGGTCAGCGGTGACGTGGTTTTCACCAAGGGTTTAAAGATTAACGACGCCGCTCATGCCGAGTATGCCGACACCCTGGTTGCCGGCCAGAGTAAATCAACAAAAGTTGTTTTAAATGTACCTAGTGATTATCTGGCTTCTGGCGTCAAAACGGGAGAGCTAACTTTTTGGGCAACTGTTCAACCGTAAATTATGTTTAGATCAATTGGAGCATTACTTTTATTGATACACTTCCTGGTTGGGCCGGCGGCTGCGGCGGTTGGCGTGGCGGTTAAACCGGTGCAGCTTACTTTGCAGGGAACAACGATGCGGGCCGCGGCGGGAGAATTTTTGGTGGCGAATGTTGATCAAGTTCCGGCATTGTATCAGGTGTCAGCGGATCAATTTGGTGATATAATTTCATTTGATTCGGCTGATTTTCAGCTGCAGCCTCAGGAAACCAGAATTGTTAAGTTTAAAGCTTGGTTTGTCAGTCCAGGAACTTTTCAAACCAATATTTCAGTTGCCGCTAAACCGCTTGGGAACAGCGGTCTGGCCGCCGCTTCAGGCGTTAAAGTTCCGCTTACCATTACGGTGGGTGGAATTTCACTCATGGCGTTGATTGGCTTAATCATGGTTTTTTGTTTAGTCTTGGCAATATTGCTGATGATAAGATTAAAAAAGAAAAAATAATTTTTAAGAAATAATTCTTAGCCATAATCATATGAAGTTAATCGTTCGGGCCGTCATCATTGTCGCGATTTTTATTGCGGGATTTTTCGTCGGCAATCAATATCAGACAATTTTTGACAGCAGTGTTAAACAAACTGAAAACCAATCAACAGCGATTAATGTCATGATTGATAGCGGCAAAGAGATTAAACTGTATGAAAGAGTTTCTATTGCCGAAAATGAAACGGTATTTGAATTATTGAAAAAGATTGCCGATGAAAACAATCTGGAGTTAGGCTACAAGGATTTTGGCGGTGAGCTGGGCGTCATGATAGAATCAATCGGCGGTGTTAAGAATGACGTTAGCAGTAACGGGTTTTGGCAGTATTGGGTTAACAATTCTTATGCTCAGGTTGGGCCAAGCAGCTATCGGATACACGCCGGTGATTCAATAACCTGGAAATATGTCACTAATCAATTTTAATAACTCATATACTATGAATACCAAGTTTAAATTAGCCACTGCAGCCCTATTAATTGTTTTAGGAGTAACCTGTCGTTTGTTGCCACATTTGTGGAACTTTGTTCCCGTAACTGCCATTGCTTTGTTCGCCGGATTTTATTTTGGTCGGCGGTATGCTTTGGTGTTGCCGTTAGTGATCGCTTTCGTCAGCGATTTATTTCTTGGGTTTTATCAGTGGCAATTAATGCTGGCAGTGTATCTGAGTTTTATGGTGGTCGGTATGATTGGTTTTATGGTTAGAAAATACAAGAACGTTGAAACAATTATAGCCGCCAGCATCAGTTCGTCGGTTTTGTTTTATTTAGTAACTAACTGGGCAGTCTGGCGATTTTCGCCGTGGTACGAAAAGTCTGTTAACGGATTACTTAGCTCTTATGTTTTGGCCGTGCCGTTTTTTAGGAATGCCCTGCTGGGTGATTTATTTTATACGGCGGTATTGTTTGGCTCGTATGAATTAGTGCATTTGATGGTTAGCCGCCATCGTCGTCTGTCAGCATTGGTTGAAACAAAATAAATCTAAAACCCCGCCCCCGATGTTTCAAGAAGGCGGGGTTTTTATTTTTGGCTAAATATTGTATAATATATTTCGTATGGACCAAAAAGATCAGCCAATTTTTG
Organism: Candidatus Buchananbacteria bacterium; assembly: GCA_013359225.1. NCBI lineage: Bacteria > Candidatus Buchananiibacteriota > Candidatus Buchananbacteria bacterium. The sequence goes on from JABWCG010000002.1 coordinate 173,183, forward strand.
ACCAGAGTCAGGCTCGTAGCTCGGTTAATGAAATAGGTTTTGCCGATAGTGATATTCGCCAATTATTGGAAGAAAATTTGCAAGCCACCAAGCAGGTGCAGGAGTCACTGGCAAAAATTAACCGTTGGATTGCGTTTCAAAAAGTGTGGGGGGTTATTAAAACATTGATTATTATTATTCCGCTGCTGTTAGGGCTGATCTATTTGCCTGCTTTATTGCAGAATGTTATTAGTCCATACCAAGAATTGCTTAAAGTTGGTTTGCCTGATACTGCCGGTGATGAAGGACTGCTTGATAAAGTTAATGAACTTTTAAATGCCAACCAGAACACAAATCAGTAAATCCGGGTTGACTCAGTTCCAAATTGCGGTTTTGCAAAAATTACAGTCGGTGCCAAGGGGTAGGGTAACAACATATCAGTATTTAGCGCGCGCCATCGGCCGGCCGAGGGCAGTTCGAGCGGTTGGCAACGCTTTAAACGCTAATCCATGGATTATTAGCGTGCCCTGTCATCGGGTGGTGCGAAATAACGGCGAAATTGGCGGCTATGCGCGAGGAGCGAAAAGGAAAGCATTGGTTTTAAAAAATGAGGGGATTATGACGCGGCAGGGAAAAATTGTTGATTTTGAAAAAAAGCTTTATCGTTTTGGTTAATTCAATGTCTAATTAATATTAGGTACATATGTCTCAAAGAACTATTGTCATCTTTGGCTTATTCCTGGTTATTTCAATTGTCGGAGGAATTTTTATTTATTTCTATCAAGGCTACGCCGAGCAATTGATTAGCCGGTACGTTTCAAAAATTACGGTTTGTGAAAATATTTCAAACGAAGAAGTGTGCTATGCTAAAGAATTCTGCGAGGGCATTTATGGCCCCACTTGTCCTGACTGCAACGATAGTGCTTTTCGTCGCTGTCAGCGCATACCATTGAACGTGTTAGCTAAAACTGAACAGTCAAAATCGTTATGCACTAAAACCGGCGGCGAATGGTTTCATGGTAAAATGGGTGATTTTTGTGTCTGCCAGGAAATTGGAGTTAACAAAGTATTTGATGCAGCGCAGGGCTGTATTAATAAATAATTATTTATGAAAGACATTGTTCAAAATTTTAAGGCCTTAGCCAAAGCAATTGCGGCAACCAGGAGGTTACTTTGACCTTGATGGTTTGAGGCGAGAAATAAAAATATTAGAATCAGAAATCGTTAAACCTGATTTTTGGCAAAACCAAGACCGGGCAAAACAAATTTCTCGACGCAGTGAAAGTATTCGATCAACCGTTGAGCAGTGGGATACGCTTGACCGAGAAGTTGCTGATAACGCCAAACTAGCCCAGGAGGCTATTGATCAGCAGGATGAATCATTGCTTGGTGAACTAGAACAAGAATATATTCGGCTGAGAAAAGTTTTTGAGAAGCTGGAATTTCTTGTTTTATTTTCTCAAAAATATGATAGTAATGATGCGATCATCTCCATTCATGCCGGCACGGGCGGCATCGAGGCGCAAGATTGGGCCGAAATGTTGTTGCGAATGTATCTAAGATTTTGTGAACGTAAAAATTTTGTTGTTACTGTTATTGATGAAACCAGGGGGCAGGAAGCGGGGATTAAAAGTGCAACAGTTCAGATTGGAGGGTATTACGCGTATGGTAACCTGAAATCAGAAGCTGGAGTTCACCGTTTGGTTAGAATTTCGCCATTTGATGCTGAAAAGATGAGACACACGTCTTTTGCTTTAGTTGAAGTATTGCCGGTTTTGACCGATACTCAAGCAGTAAAGATTAATGAGTCGGATTTAAAGATTGACACTTTTCGTTCCGGCGGTCCGGGCGGGCAAAGTGTTAACACTACTGACTCGGCGGTTCGCCTTACTCATCTGCCGTCAGGACTGGTGGTTAAAGTCCAAAACGAACGGTCGCAGCAGCAGAATAAGCAAACAGCGCTTAAGTTGTTGCAGGCTAAACTGGCTAAATTGCAGGAAGCGGCTAAGGGGCAAGAGCTGGCAAAAATCAGAGGGGAAGTGCTTTCAGCGGAATGGGGCAATCAGATCAGATCATACGTACTTCAGCCGTATAAGCTGGTGAAGGATCACCGAACTGATTTTGAGAGCAAGGAGCCTGATGATGTTTTGAACGGAGAGCTTGACGGTTTTGTCGAAAGTTATCTAAGATATATAAATAAAAATTCATAATTGGTAAATATGCCGAAAGTATTGGTCACTGGCGGGGCGGGGTTTATTGGGTCACATTTGTGTCGTTATCTATTGGAACGGGGAAACCAGGTTGTTTGCCTGGATAATTTTTTTACTGGCCAAAAACGTAATATTAAAGATTTGTTGGATAACAAAAATTTTTTGCTTTTAGAACATGACGTCACTAATCCGTTTGAGGCAGAAGTTGACCAAATTTATAATCTAGCTTGCCCGGCGTCGCCGGTTCATTACCAAAAAACGCCGGTGGAAACGGTACGAACCAATGTTTTGGGAGCCATTAATTGTCTTGAACTTTCTAAGAAGTTGGGCGGGATTCGGGTGTTGCAGGCATCCACTTCCGAAGTCTACGGTGATCCCGAGGTTCATCCACAAACGGAAAAATATAATGGCAATGTTAACCCGATTGGTCCGCGCGCCTGCTATGACGAAGGCAAACGTTGCGCCGAGACATTATTTTTTGATTATCATCGTGAAAGCCGGGTACCAATTAAAGTTGTCAGAATTTTTAATACTTATGGGCCAAACATGTCCTGGGATGACGGACGAGTTGTCTCAAATTTTATTACTCAGGCACTTAAGGGTGAACCGATCACTATTTATGGCAGTGGTAATCAAACCCGGTCATTTTGTTATGTTGATGATATGGTTTCTGGTTTGTATCAGATGATGGAGCTTGATGATGATTGGACCGGTCCGGTTAATCTTGGTAATCCCGGAGAGTTTACTATTAAAGAGCTGGCGGAAACAATTATCAAAATGACTAACAGTACGAGTAAGATTATTTTTAAAGATTTGCCGCAGGACGATCCGAAACAGCGAAAGCCCGATATTAGTCTGGCTAAAACGCGATTACAGTGGCAGCCGAACGTTGACCTTGCGGCTGGGCTAGAAAAAACCATTAATTATTTTAAAGACGTGTTATGAAAAAATATTATTTAGGACTGATGCTGATTCTGGCTGCGGTGATGGTCGGTTGTGTTGGCCAAATTAAAACCCTGGCCGACGTGGTGGCGCTTTCTGCTAAAAATACCAACTATAAGTATCAGCAGATTGATCCGGCGAATCCGAGTGAATCAACAGAAATATTTTTTAAAGATGGCAAAGTAAAAATTAAGAGTCCAATTGGCGACACATATATTGATCAGGCCGCTAATCGGTTATATGCCGGATCCAGTCAAGAAGCGCTGCAAAACATTTTTATTTTTTCTGATATTCCAACTCAGCTCCAGGAATTTTTGAAATATAATTTAGTTATTCCAGTTAATCAGCTTGATATTAGTAAAACGTATCTGAAAAAAGAAAAGATTGGCGATAAAGACACTTTTGTTTTTGAACTGTTGGATGCTCAGGAAGAGTATGACTACACTACGACGGTTTGGTTTTGGGATGAAAACGGTTTGCCGGTACAATTTAGAATTACCAATAATACGACTGGTAACAGTATTGATATTCAAGTCCAAAATATTGAGTTTGGAGTCGTCACTGACGATGACGTCACAGTGCCGGCTACGGCGCGGTTGTTGGATTCAACCCAGGCCATACCGGAAGACTTAATTAATAATAATCAATAATGTGAAGTTGTTAGTTACCGGAGGCGCCGGGTTTATTGGCAGTAGCGTTGTTGATGCCCTGATTGAAAAAGGGCACGACGTTGTGGTAGTTGATGATTTGTCAACCGGTGAGAAAAAAAATATCAATCCTAAAGCCAAGTTTTATAAGTTGGATATTGGTGACGAAAAGAAAATAGAAAAAGTTTTTAAAGCTGAAAAGCCGCAGGCAGTGTTTCATTTGGCGGCCCAAATTGACGTACGTAAATCGGTTGCCGATCCGGTCGGTGACGCGCACAAGAATATTATTGCCGGGTTAACGCTTTTGGAATCTTGCCGAAAACATCAGGTTGCTAAAGTAATTTTTTCTTCAACCGGCGGCGCGATTTATGGTGATACTGAATCGCGACCAACCGCCGAAAACCACCCCGAGTCGCCGGTTTCGCCTTATGGTATTGCCAAATTGACCCTGGAAAAATATCTTTATTTTTATCACTATGCCTATGGCTTATCGTACGTTGTGTTACGCTATGCTAATGTGTATGGCCCGCGGCAGAATGCCAGGGGTGAGGCGGGAGTAGTAGCGATTTTTTGTGATCGGCTTTTGGCGGGGCAACCGCCAGTAATTAACGGTGACGGCCGACAAACCAGAGACTACGTGTATGTTTCTGATGTCGTTGAGGCGAATGTTTTGGCTTTAGCCGCAGATAAAGTTGGTATCTATAATGTTGGCACCGGCGTTGAGACCAGTGTCAATGATTTGGCGCTGCATTTAAAAAATATTTTTAGGTTTGATAAAGATTTTAATTATGGGCCGCCAAAAACCGGAGAACAGCAGCACAGCGCGATTGATTTTTCTAAGATCAGTAAAGATTTTGGCTGGAAGCCGAAGGTCGCATTGATTGAAGGTTTAATGTCCACCGTTAATTGGTTTCGGGCTGCATCAAAATAAGTATATATGGCTAAAAAAATTACAATCGATAACCTGGCAGTATTGGAACAGATTATTGACACGGCAAGTAATAATTTTGATCTCAAAGAAATTTTGGCCAAAATTGTTGAGATTATCGGCAAGATTACCAAAGCCGACTCCTGCTTTATTTATTTGATTTCTAACGATCAGGTTATTTTAAAGGCGTCGTTGAAGTCACATCACGGGAACCTATCAAAAATCAAAATGAAACTTGGTGAAGGAATTACCGGCTGGGTGGCTGAAAATAAAAAGACGGTGGTAATAAAATCAAAAGCCTATCAGGATAAGCGGTTTAAACTTTTTACCAATTTGCCCGAAGACAAATTTGAAGGATTTCTGTCGGTGCCAATTATTTTCCGCAACAGAGTGATTGGAGTTATTAATGTTCAACACCAAAAAACACGCAGTTACTCTAAAACCGAAATTAGCTTTTTAGAAACCATCGGCAAGCAAATCGGAGGTATTTTGGAGGTTTCTCGTCTAATCACCGAAACTGATGTTTTACACGAAGCGCTGGCTACCCAAAAGATTATCAATCAGGCAAAAGCAATTCTGATGAAATCGGCTCAGCTGGATGAAGATGCGGCTCATCGGTTACTTTTAAAAAAGAGCATGGATAAACGTAAGAGCCTTAAAGAGGTGGCTGAGGCTATTATTTTGGCCCAAGATTTGACTAAATAATTATCCACAATCAGAGAACTTGCCAAGATGTGGGTTTTTGGCTACACTAACAACGTTAGCACAATGAGGTGCTAATTAAATCGACAAAGACGTCTAACAAGCAAAGTGTGCTTTTAGGCGCTTTTTTGTAATTAATCATAAAAAATATGAAAGATAAAATCTTTGATTTAATCAAAGAGCAAGGAGTTAAAATTGTTGATTTTCGTTTTGTTGATGTATTTGGCAAATGGCAGCATTTTTCGGTTCCGGTTGAAATATTAAGTAAAGATGATTTTGAGCGCGGCTTGGGATTTGACGGCTCAAGTATTAAGGGGTTTAAGCCGATTGAAGAAAGTGACTTGATTTTGATTCCAGACACTGCCACGGCTTTTATTGATCCTTTCTTTGAAGCTAAAACGCTTTGTTTAATTTGTGATGTCCATGACCCGATCACACTTGAACCGTTTAAATTTGATCCGCGGTTTATCGCCAAAAAAGCGCAAAAATTTTTGGAAACGACCGGTATTGCTGACAAAGTATATTTGGGTCCAGAGGCGGAGTTTTTTATTTTTGATTCAATTCACTATTTTGAAGACGCTTCTCAGGGCTTTTATAAAATTGACTCCGGTGAAGCATTTTGGAATTCCGGTGAAGGGGAGCGGAATTTGGGGTATAAGATTCGTGCCAAAGAAGGATATTTTCCCGTGCCGCCGCATGATACCCAGCAAGATATTCGTAGTGCGATTACTGCGAACTTGCAGTCGGTTGGCATTGAGGTGGAAAAGCATCATCACGAAGTGGCGACGGCGGGCCAAGCTGAAATTGATATTAAATATGATGAACTCTTGCGCCAGTCAGATAACATCGTGAAATTTAAGTATATTGTTAAAGGGACGGCATCTAAATTTGGCAAAGCAGCCACCTTTATGCCAAAACCAATTTTTGGCGATAACGGCTCCGGTATGCACACTCATGTGTCGCTTTGGAAAGACGGTAAGCCGTTGTTTGCCGGTGAGAAGTATGGCGGGCTCAGCGATGTCGCCTTGTATTTTATCGGCGGTTTGTTGAAACACGCCGGTGCGATTTTAGCTTTTGCCGCACCGAGTAGCAATTCGTATAAACGACTGGTACCAGGGTATGAAGCTCCGGTTAATTTGGTGTATTCAAAACGGAATCGTTCCGCCGCAATTAGAATTCCAATTTATTCAATGGAAGCAAAGAGCAAGCGCATTGAATTTCGTCCGCCGGATCCTTCAGCTAACCCCTATTTGGCATTTTCGGCAATTTTAATGGCCGGGCTTGACGGTATTTTAAACAAGATTGATCCGGGACAAGCAATGGATGAAAATATTTTTGCTCTGTCAAAAGATCGGGCGAAAACCATCAAATCGGTTCCCTCATCGCTTGCCGAATCGCTTGAAGCTTTAAAACAGGATCACGAATTTTTGTTGAAAGACGGCGTATTTGATGCGGAGTTTATCCAGCAGTGGATTGATTTAAAGACCGAATTGGAAATTGATCCAATCAGGCTTCGCCCTCATCCGCATGAATTTTTACTTTATCACGACTGTTAATTAGTGGTCAGATTGCCTAAACCCGCTTTTCCTCTGTTAGGAGAGCGGGTTTTGCGTTATGGATGGTTTTAGATTATCATTAATTTGTATGGGAATTACCGTTGAATTTAACCCGGATCTCGCACTGCGAAATATTCGGGAATTTGAAGCCGGCCGGCGAGAGGCAGCAGAGTGTATTCCGCCGGATTTGGCAGTGGGTGACATCTACCCATTTTTAAAATCAGGTCAGCGTAATTATTGGTTGGAGGGTGAAATTCCGTTGCTGGAAACTGCCGGAGATAATCACTTATCAAAGCCAAAGGCGAGTATCTTAATTTTGGAAGTAACTCACCAGTTGCGCGGTAAGCGTTGTGTTACAAGCGGCAAGTATAAGGTTGTTGAAATCTTTAATGATCAAAACATTCACTTTAATGGTTTTGCGAAGTTATGAAAAATAAAATCTTGGTGACTGGCAGCGTGGCCTATGACCGGATTATGGACTTTCCGGGATTTTTTAAAAATGAGATTTTGCCTGAGAAACTCCACATCTTAAACGTTTCTTTCCTGGTTAAAGAATTAAAAGAGAGTTTTGGCGGCACGGCCGGAAATATTGCGTATAATTTGTCTTTACTTGGTCTGAAACCCTCCATTTTGGCGCATGTCGGTGTGAGGGATTTTATTTTGTATGAAGCCTGGCTGCGCCGCAACAAGATTGATTTTAGCCAGATAAAAATTTTGCCCGGCCAGCACACGGCTTCGGCGTATATCATTACGGATCGGGCGGATAACCAAATTGCCGGATTTTTTCCCGGAGCGATGTCAAAGCCGGTAAGTGGAAAAAATTTTTCGGTTCGTGACGTCATGCTAGCAATTGTTTCGGCCCAGCATCCGCTTGATATGGTGGCTTTGCCAAAAATTTTTAAACAAAAGACAGTGCCGTATATTTTTGATCCCGGTCAGCAAACCTCTTCGTTGACTGGCGGCCAGCTTAAAACGGCAATCAGTGGCAGTAAAGTGTTGATCGGTAACGATTATGAAATAAGTCTAATTTTAAAAAAGACCGGCTGGAGTTTAAAAAATATTTTAAAGCGTACGGAAATGCTAGTCACTACTTTGGGGCCTGCCGGTTCAGAAATTAGGCGGGGAAATGAAGTTTATAAAATTAAGCCGGCTAAACCAAAAAACAATCTTGACCCGACCGGGGCGGGGGATGCATATCGCGCAGGCCTAATTAAGGGTTTAATTGCCGGTTGGGATTTGAAAAAAACTGGTCAGTTAGCCGGGTTGGTAGCGGTTTATACTGTTGAGCAATACGGGACGCAGACACATCGGTTCAGCTTGGCCGAGCTCAAACAAAGATATACGTTAAATTTTAAAGATCTTTTATAAATAATTTGAATTTTTTGTTTGATGTATGTGTATCGACAAAACAATTTAAAATAGCTATACTTATTCAGTATGAAATACGACGTAACATCACTTAATTTAGCCCCTCAGGGCAAAAAGCGCATTGAGTGGGCCGAAAACTCAATGCCGGTTTTGGCCGAAATCAAAAAACGGTTTAGTAAAACTAAACCATTAAAGGGTTTACGAGTTTCTTGTTGTTTGCACGTCACAACTGAAACGGCAAACTTAGTGCGAACATTAAAAGCTGGCGGCGCCGATGTTTTGCTGTGTGCCTCCAATCCGCTTTCTACTCAAGACGATGTAGCGGCCAGTTTAGTCAAGGATTATAACATTAAAGTATTTGCTCGGTTTGGCGAAAATCGTGCAGTATATTATCGTCATCTTGAAGCGGCAATTCAGCACCGGCCGGATATTACTATGGATGACGGTGCTGATTTGTTGTCGCTGCTACATACCAAATTTAAAAAGCAGGCTTTTACAGTCAAAGGCTCAATGGAAGAAACGACGACCGGCGTGATCCGTCTTAAAGCATTAGAAAAAGAAGGTAAATTAATGGTGCCGATTATCGCAGTCAACGACGCTAAGACAAAAAATTTGTTTGATAATCGCTACGGTACCGGACAGTCAACACTTGACGGAATCGTTCGGGCAACCGACATTTTATTGGCTGGAAAAAATATTGTTGTGGCCGGGTATGGCTGGTGCGGCCGCGGTTTTGCCATGCGCGCCAGGGGAATGGGGGCAAATGTGATTGTGACTGAAGTTGATCCGATTAAAGCGGTTGAGGCGGCAATGGATGGTTTTATGGTGATGCCGATGAATAAAGCGGCTGGCATTGGTGATCTATTTTGTACGTTGACCGGTGATATTCACGTTATTCGTCAGGAACATTTCAAGAAAATGAAAGATGGCGCTATCGTTTGTAATTCCGGACACTTTGATGTGGAAATTGATATTCCGGCGCTTAAAAAACTCTCGCGTAAGGTTAATAAAAACGTGCGCAATTTTGTTGATGAATATATTTTGAAAAACGGCCGAAAGATTTATCTGCTTGGTGAGGGTCGTTTGATTAATTTAGCGGCGGCCGAAGGCCATCCGGCATCAGTGATGGATATGAGTTTTGCTACTCAGGCGTTGGCAACGGAATACGTTCAAAAAAACTACAAAACAATGCAAAACAAAGTATATTATATTCCTGAACGAATTGAGAACTGGATTGCGACGGCAAAATTAAAATCAATGGGTATTGGAATTGATAAGCTGACTCCTGAACAAGAAAAGTATTTAGCCAGCTGGGAAATTGGTACTTAAAATCAAATCAATTTTAAATCAACATAGCGCTCCTCCCGTTCAGGGAGGAGCGCTTTTGGTTAAATAAAAAGGGACGACTTAGTTCGCGTCATTGCGTAGTCATCCCGTTGTTCTGTCTCATCATTGAGGCAGGTTGTGTTGCTCGTGCCAGAGCCGGTGAGTGAGTTGGAGCTCGCGTTCCATGTCTTCCAGAGGAAGAGTCTTTGGATCAAGGCCAAGTCGTTGTCCGGTTGCCCAGACATTGAGTTCGCCGTGAATGTGAGCCATCTCAGCCGCCCGGCCGACACCAATGTAGTGTAACCAGAGGTCATTGCCGTCCGGTTCGCGGTCTTTTCCTTCCTTAGCGCGAATTTCTTCACGCGTACCAATCTGGTTGAGGCCACTAGTGACCTCAGTACGCTGGACAGCGATATAGGCATCCAAAGGGACGCCCAGGCGTGGCGTTGTCATAATGGTTTCCTCCATGTTGCCCGAAGCTGGGTCCATGTGTGACAACTAGTATCTTGATTATGACATATTTTTTGTAAAAAATCAATCGTCAATAAATGTTTAATTCTAGCCATAAAATATTTAGGTATTGCTTATTATGTTTTATCGTCGGTATCGGTTTTCGATCGTTTTTGACAATTAATATTTTATGGTTATTGGTCATTACGATTATTGGCCTGGTGGTATTTTTTAAAAATCGCTTTATGGTTATTGTTTTGGTTGGTTTGATTTGTTTTAGCTTTGGTATTCTTCGGTATGAATCTAGTTTGGTTGTTGCCAATAAACAGACAGTTTGGTTTTATAACGAAACGGCATTGACAACGCGGGCAGTGATTGTTGCCCAGCCAGATGTCCGTATTGATCACGTTAAGCTTACGGTTGAGTCGGTTGGCAAAATGACTGGAAAAATTTTATTAAAAACCAATTTATACCCGGAATATCAATATGGTGATTTGTTGGAGATCAATTGTCGCCTAAAAACTCCAGAGGCGTTTGATGGATTTGCCTATGATCGGTTTTTGGCCAAAGATGGCATCTATAGTGTTTGTTATTATCCGGAAATTACATTGCTTGCTCATGGCTTTGGTGATTTCTTGCTGGAAAAAATTTTTTTATTCAAGCGGCAGTTACAACAAAGCATCAGCGCGAATTTGCCGGAGCCGCATGCCAGCTTTTTAGCGGCGCTATTATTGGGTACTCGTCAGGGACTGCCTGAAGAATTGCTTGATCGTTTTAGTCTCACTGGTACAATTCACATCATTTCCATTTCGGGACTTCATATTACTATTCTTAGCACTTTGGCAATTCGGTTTTTGTTAGCCATATATATTTCACGCCGAAAAGCATTTTCGGTGGTGACAATAGTATTAATAGGGTATCTGATTTTAATTGGTTTTCCTTCGGCGGCACTTCGCGCCGGCGTCATGGGCTGGCTGGCATTACTTGCTTTGCATAGTGGTAGGGTGAATCAATCTGCTAACACCATTATTTTTGCCGCCACCGTTATGTTGTTGATTAACCCAAAAATTTTACGCGACGACGTCGGGTTTCAGCTGTCGTGCGCTGCTATGTTGGGGTTGATTTATTTTTCAGCGGTGATTGAGCGACGGCTAAAAAAAATTCCAAAGCAATTTGGTGTTCGCGAGTCAGTTGCGATGACATTATCGGCTCAGATGACTACGGCGCCGTTAGTAATGGCACATTTTGGTAATTTCTCGTTTGTCGCACCTGTGGTTAATATTTTAATAACGCCGGTGTTGCCCGCGGTGATGATTGGCGGCTTTGCGGGGCTTGGCGTGAGCGGAGTGGTGCCGACGTTGACAACGTACGCGTATTGGCCGGTGTTGTTTTTATTGCAATATGTTATTGGGGTAGTTAATTTCTTTGGGGAGTTATTTTTTGCCGGTTTTCGGCTATAAAATTTTATGAGCAGGAAAGCCAGAAAAATTATTTTTTACTACTTTTCGACCATAGTTTTGGTTTTGGTTGTTGTGGGACACGGTGTCGCAAGCTATGACCCCAGCTTAAAAGTGTATTTTTTGGATGTCGGGCAGGGAGATGCCACCTTGATTAAAACTCCCGACTACCAATATATACTAATTGATGGCGGTCGTGATAATTCGGTGCTCTATGGGCTTGGTCGGTATATGCCGTTTTATGTCAGAACTATTGATTTAGTTGTTTTAACTCATCCTGACGCCGATCATTTGGTTGGGTTTAATGAGGTTTTAAAAAGATACTCGGTGCGGCAGGTGTTATTAACCGGTGTTAGTGATGAAAATGAAGCGTATCAAAATTTTTTGAGCCTGATTAATAATAAGGTAACCACCGTTTGGCTTGCCGGAGCCACTCGGTCGGTTTCTTTGGCGCCTGATATTGATTTGGAAGTGTTGTATCCGGATCGGTTGATTTCGGGCAAGAACTTCACTCAGGATAATGACTGGTCAATTGTCAGTCGGCTTGATTATGACGGCGGCTGTGTGTTGTTCATGGGGGATGCTACTAAATTAGTTGAAAAGAGGTTAATCGGCGCCAAGGAATTTTTAACGTGTAAAATTTTGAAAGTCGGCCATCACGGCAGTAACACCTCTTCAGATAAAAAATTTTTGGAGGCAGTGTCGCCGGTTTTGGGAGTGATTTCAGTCGGGCAAAATCGCTATGGCCACCCTAGTCCGGAGGTGGTTGAGCGTTTAACGGAACTTGGCACAAGGGTTTTGACAACCAAAAGCGATGGTGATATCATAGTAACTCTTAAAAAGTCAGGGTATATAGTTGAATAATATCACTTGAAAAAAAGTCCATTATGTTGTAGGATGTAGTCGTATATGACTGACACTAACCATAAAATTTTAATTGTTGAAGACGACGCCGCCTTGCTGGAAATGTACAAAATTAAGTTTCAGGAATCTGGCCTTAATTTGGTTACAGCGTCGGACGGTTTGGCCGGTTTAGAACTGGTGAAAAAAGAAAAGCCAACTTTGATTTTGCTTGATATTATGATGCCGAAAATGGATGGTTTCGCCGTACTGAGTGAAATTAAGAAAGATCCGGCGACCAAGAGCATTACTGTTTTAATGCTTTCCAACTTGGGCCAGCAGTCCGATGTTGAAAAGGGTTCGCAGCTGGGCGCGGCTGATTATATTGTTAAAGCCTCAATGACGCCGACGCAGGTAGTAGAAAAAGTTAAAGAATTTTTAAAATAATCTAATGTAATCTATGGCAAAGTTAATCAAGGAAAGAACGCTGGTAATTCTTAAGCCGGACGCCGTTCAGCGCAGTTTGATGGGCGAAATTATCAAGCGAATTGAGCGAAGCGGTTTAAAATTTGTCGCTTTTAAGTTTTTGGTTCCAACCGAACAGCAGTGTTGGGATCACTACCACAAAGACGAGAAGTGGTTTTTAGAAAAAGGTAATCGTGTTGTTAGTGATCGAAAAAATCAAAATCTATCAGTTGATAAAGAACCGATTGAATATGGCAAAGATATTATCCGGGCTAATGTGAATTTTTTTACTTCCGGACCGGTTTTGGCCATGGTGGTTGAGGGTAACAGTGCGGTGGGAATTGTGAAGAAGCTGGTTGGTGGCACTGAACCGTTAACTTCTGATATTGGAACTATCCGCGGTGATTACACTGTTGACTCTTATGAGCTTTCCAGCATTGATAACCGCGCGGTGCGAAATTTGGTTCACTGTTCTGATAGTCCGGCCGAAGCGGCTCGCGAAATTGATATTTGGTTTGCCAAAAATGAATTGGTAAATTATCGCTTAGTTTCCGAACAGATTTTGTATGATGTTAACTTAGACGGTATTCTGGAATAGGGAATCATAAAATTAATTTTACAAAAAAATGGCTTTTAAAAGCCATTTTTTGTTATTATTAATAGACAATGGTGGACAATAAAGATTATTGAAGACAATTATCAATAATAATATACAATAAAGATTATTGAAGACAATTCTTGACAATGAAAGACATAACATTGTAAAATATTAACATCTTGGCTCTTAAGCCAAATAACTTAATATTCGTGTCTAACTACGGCATTCTCACATTAGAGGAAGTGGCGAAGATCATGAAGGTAAGCCAGAAGACGGTTTATCGTTGGGTTAACTCTAGAAAACTTCGGGCCGCCAAGTTTGGGCACAAAACGTATCGTATCTTAGAAAAAGACCTGGTGAAGTTCATCAATCAACACATGAGTTAAGCCAGGCTTTTATATTTATATGCCATACCTAAGTAAAAATTACCGCGTTCAAAGAAAGTCCCGCCTGCAGAGCTTGCGCGAAGCCGGAATGTTTCTTGGTTTTTCGGTGCTGTCAATTATGTTAACTCTATTTTTACTTGGCTGGGCGGCGTATGCCTTAACCGGATATTAAAATGTTTATTAGAAACCAAAAAATTAGAAATACTGTCAACTTGGTCGCAATACTATCAGCGATAGTGATTTTAACGTTAGTCACGCTTGATGTCTGGCAGAATGTTTCATCGCGCCGAGCCGTCACTGAAAATGAAAAATTAGTTGTACCCAAAGAAAAAGTGGTGAGCTACGAATTTGTAAAAGATGAAAATAAAAAAGAAGTTGTGGCCTACAAATATATTTCGTCAGTGCCGGTGCCGGCTGGGTCATACCGGGGACTGGTTGAAGATGTTTCAAAGCGCACCGCCAGCTCGCAGGTATTCTTGAAGGAAGTGCAATCAATTGACGAACAAACTCAGGCCGAGACATATGTTGGGAAATTTTATGGTGCTAACACTTTTGCTAAAGATAATGAGGCGTGGTATTTCGTGGAAACGGCCACTACTACGCCGCAAGCTTTTGCGGCGCAAACGAGGCTGACTATTTTGGACAGGGTTAAGGAGTTATTTGGCGAACAAGCTTTTGCGGCGACTGATACAACTTACGCCGGCGCGGGTGATGGATATACCACATACGGCGGTGGCGATTCAGATACGTGGGATTCAGTTCATGATGCGCTTACAGGAACCAGTGCTTGGCCGACGGAGACCACAGCATATACGGGTGGTGGTTATAGTATTTTTAGTGGTAATCCTTTTTTGTACCGAGCTTTTTTTCCGGTTGATACTTCGGCACTTCCGGACGCCCCGACGATTTCTTCGGCCAGTTTACACCTATATGTCGTTGCCGATGCATTACCTAACGACAGCTATGGCTTCTTGGTGCCGATTTTATCAACACAAGCTTCAGTCACCACTTTGGCTACGGCCGATTATGATCAGTGCGGCGCAATTAATAATCCGACTGAAGGCGGAGATCGAGTATATGGTACAAGTGTTAATCAAGATAGTTACGTTACATTGCCATTAAATGCTACTGGGATTTCCTGGATTTCTGACTCCGGCTATACCAAGTTGGGAGTTCGTGAGGGCAATGATGCATTAGACGTTGCGCCGGCAATTGTTGGCACGGCCGCATTCGCAACCTCTGAGGCAGCTGATACCACTACTGATCCGTATTTGGAAGTTACTTATACGGAAATTGCCCCCAAAAAAATAAAGATTGATAACGGCCGGATAAAGATTGATAACGGCCGGATAAAGATTAATTAAATATGCCTTTCTTTCAAACCACAACCAGGCAACTACTCACCAGACTCGGACTGCTGTCCTTGGTCATGGTGTTGGTTGGTATTGGTTTGCAAGCAAGTCTGGAAAGTAGGGCC